>JABLXR010000003.1 GCA_013178015.1 Anaerolineae bacterium | reverse complement strand
GGCAGCGCATCGCGAAACCTCTATCCTTTGAGCCTCGACCAGTCTGCTCCTATAGTCCAATGCCCGCTGCAGGCGGAAGCGAAAGGGTGGCATCTCAGTCCTCGAAGATGGAGCGGAGGCGGGACAGCGTCTCGTCGTAAGGAGTGGCTTCCTCCGGCTGCTGCCTCAGGAACGCAGTGATGCGGGGCATGAGCGTCAGGGCCCGGTCTATGTCGGCGTTGCTACCGGGCTGATAGGCCCCGATGTCTACCAAGTCTCGAGCGCGGCTGTACACAGCGATGCACTCGCGGACCTGGGCGGCGGCCCGTCTGTGCTCATCGGAGACGATGCTGTTCATGAGTCGGCTGACGCTGCTAGAGATGTCAATGGGTGGGTAGTGATCCTCGGCCGCCAGATCTCGGGAGAGGACGATGTGGCCATCCAGGACGGAGCGGGCTGTGTCGGTGACGGGCTCGGTGAAGTCATCGCCCTCAACCAGGACTGTGTAGAATCCGGTGATGGTGCCCCGATCGGATGTACCAGCGCGTTCCATCAACTTGGGGAGGGCAGCGAAGACCGAAGGAGTGTAGCCGCGGGTGGCGGGCGGTTCCCCGATGGCCAGTCCCACCTCCCTTTGAGCCATGGCGAAGCGAGTGACCGAGTCCATGAGGAAGGTGACGTGCAGTCCCTGGTCTCGGAAGTACTCGGCCACCGCTGTCGCTACCAGGGCGCCCTTCATCCGGACCAGGGGCGGTTCGTCGGAGGTAGACACCACCACCACCGAACGCCTCATTCCTTCGGGACCCAAGTCGCGGTCGATGAACTCCTGCACCTCGCGCCCGCGTTCACCGATCAGCCCGATAACGCTGATGTCGGAGCGGCTGTTTCGAGCGATCATCCCCAGCAGAGTGCTCTTGCCCACACCGGAGCCGGCGAAGATGCCAATGCGCTGGCCGGCTCCACAAGTGAGCAGCCCATCTATGGCTCGCACGCCGGTGGGCATGATCTGCGTGATCGGGGTCCGGCGCAGCGGATGGGGAGCTTCGTTAGTGATTGGGTAGCGCTCGGAGGCCTGCACCGGTCCCTTGCCGTCGAGTGGTCGGCCCAGACCATCCAGGACGCGGCCCAGCAGCCGAGGCCCAGCGGGGACGGTGAGGAGGCTGCCGCTGGCAATGACGGTGCTACCTGGTTGTATGCCGTGGGTGTCACCGAGGGGCATGAGGAGCGTACGTCCATCGCGAAAGCCCACGATCTCTGCCGGGAGAAGGCCATCGCTGCGGAGGCACAGGTAGCAGAGTTCTCCCAGCAACCCGTTGACGCCCTGAGCCTCGATCGTCAGGCCCACCACCTTGCACACGCTCCCCTGACGCTTGATGGGCTGAGCGCTCTCGATCAGGTCCAGGTAACGAGTCAGGTCAATGCGCGTGTCCGCCATCACTGCTCCCGAGCATTAGGCGCCGGAGCTCATCCAGCTGGGTGGAGATTCGCGCGTCCACTACTCCGAAATCGGTCTCGATCAGGCAGTCTCCGGGCGACAGCGACGGATCGGCCACCAGGCGCCACTGACTGCCACCCGCCTCCAGAGCTGACTGAGGTAGGTGGGGCTCTACCAGGTCGACATCGTCTGGATGCAGACGGATGTGACAGCGCCCACCGCCCCTCGCCTGCTCGATGGCCCGGGCCAGGATCTCCAGCAGGAGTTCGGGTCGGGTGGCGAGCTCGGCACCGATCACCTTGCGGGCAATGCCCAGGGCCAGTTCCACCAATTGCGGCTCCAGCTCAGCCACGATGCGGAGCTGCTCCTCCTGCACCGCCTTCGCCAGCTCCGCGAGGCGTTCGGCGCGGGCGCGGTTGGCCTCGAGTGCTTGGTCCTCGCCCTGACGGCGCCCTTCGTCTAGACCGGCGACTAGGCCCTCCCTGCGTCCTTCCTGCGCGGCCTTCTCCATGATCCGCGCAGCCTCCTCCTGGGCCTGAGTCAGTATGTGGGCGGCCTCGGACCGAGCCTGTGCCACGAGCGCCTCAGCCTGGCGTCTGGCCTCCTCCCGCAGGCAGTCCAGAGCCATCACGTCGCCGGTGGTGCCGCCGTCATCCGGGTCGTCGCCGCCACCGTGCCGGATGATCCGCCAGTCTGGCTGAGCCGGGAGCACTTGCTTGAGTACCCTAGACGATGAGCTCATCCTGGCTCCCGCGTGACACTACGATCTCCTCCGCCTCTTCCAGCCTGCGGATCACATTCACTATGCGCTGCTGTGCCTCCTCCACGTTTCGCAGGCGCACCGGGCCGAGGGCCTCCAAGTCTTCGCGCAGAGTCTCGGCGGCGCGGGAGGACAGGTTGCGGAAGATGGCCCCTCGTACCTCCTCGTTGGAACCTTTCAGGGCCAGTACGAGATCGCGCGATTCCACCTCCTTGAGGACGCGCTGGATGGACCGATCGTCGAGCTGGACGATGTCCTCGAAGACGAACATGTTCCGCCGAACCGACTCGGCCAGCGAAGCGTCGCACTCCTCGAGGTTCTCTAGGATGGCGCGCTCGGTAGCGCGATCGGACTGGTTGAGGACGCGTACCAGGAAGTTGACCCCGCCAATGGTGGAATACTCGCGCGCCAGGAAGGATGCCATCTTGCGCCTGAGGCCGGTCTGAACCTCGGAGACGATGTCGGGCGAGATGCGATCCATCATGGCGATGCGGGTGGCCACCTCGGCCTGGAGCTCCTCGTCCAGGTTGGCCATGACGGCTGCCACCTTCTTGGCGGGCAGGTAGCACAGGATCAGGGCCACTGTCTGAGGGTGTTCGTTGGTGAGCGAGGTGGCCAGCTGGGCCGGATCCACCGAGTCCAGGAACTCGAAGGGGCGCTCCAGGGACTTGCCGGCTATCCGCTCCAGGAACTCGAGGGCCTGCTGCCCGCCGTAGGTACGCGTGAGCAGCTCTCGGGCGTACTCCTCCCCGCCCTCCTTGAGGGCCATGGACCCCCGGCTCAACTGCAGGCACTCCTCTAGCACAGCGTCGCGGACGCCGGAGGGCACCGACTGGGTGTTGAAGATGGCGAGGGTTAGCCGCTCCACTTCGGCCTCGCTGCAGTGCTTCAACACAGCCGAGGCCAGCTGTGAGCCCAAAGCGATCAGCAGCACGGCTGCCTTGTCGGTGCCACGCAGGTCAATGTCGCTTGCCGCCACCGGATCACCGCCTCCTGCGCGGGTCGGATTCGCTCAGCCAGAACTGGATGACCTGGGCGAGCACCTCCGGCTGCCGCTGCGCAAGCGTGATCAGCTGATGCTGCGTGCTGGCGAGGTCGGCCACCGACGGTTCATCCTCTCCGGGCCCGAGAGCTGCTCCGGCTTCGCCCTGAGAGAGGAGCTGCCGGGTGCCAGCCTGCAGCGCCTCTTGCGGTGTCGTAATGGTCTTGGGACGGGCTCCCTTGCGAGGAGGGGCAGCGAAGGCGCGAAGGACCAGGCTTCGCACTAGGAGCAGAGCGATCACCCCTCCTAGCGCCAGAGCACCCCAGCGCGCGGCAGAGAGGTAGAGCAACTCCCTCTCGGTTCTGGCGAGCGCAGCTTCCGCCTGTTCTATGTGCGACCGATCGAAGGCCAGCGTCTCCACCGTCAGGCGGTCGCCGCGGGCCATGTCCACGCCTGCCGCTGCTTCCACCGCCTGACGCACGCTTTCGAGGAGAGCTTCGTCAGAGACATTGTCCAACAGCACCGACACGCTGAGGCGCTCCAGCCGACCCGGCCGGGTGACCGAGTGGGAGACCACTTTGGAGACCTCGTAGTTGTAGGTGACGTCGGAGCGCTCGTAGCCCTGGCTGCTAGCCTGGGTGCCAGCCTGTGCCGAGGCTAGAACCCCGGTGTAGGACGGCACGGAGGGTACATTGGCATCCACGCCGGGCACTCCCCCGGTGGCGGGACCACCATCGCCCTGCACCTCGCGGACTTCGCGGGCGCTACGGACAACGGGCGTGCCTGTTACCGGTGTCTCGTAAGACTCCCGGCTCGTCTGCACCTCAGACCAATCAAACTGGGCGCTCACGCTAACCGCCGCCCGGCCGGGGCCGAGGGTGGTCTCGAGCATGGAGCGGAGCTTAGCCTCGAGCGAGCGCTCAAAGTCGCGCTGCGCCTGGAACTGCTGATCTGTAACTCGTTGCTGGCCCTCGGCCAGCATGTCGCTGAGCACTGTGCCGCTAGTATCAACGATGGTGATGTTGTCGGGCGTAAGGCCCTCAACACTGCTGGATACCAGGTGAGCGATGCCCCGTACCTGTTCCTGCGTGAGGCTCTTGGCCGGATGGAGTCGCAGAAGCACGGAAGCACTGGGCTTGCGCTCCAGGCTGGTGTAGATGCTGGGCTGGGGCATGACGATGTGGACTCGTGCCTCGTGCACAGCCTCGAGGCTGGACACGGTGCGTGCCAGCTCCCCCTCCAGAGCCCGCCGGTAGTTCACTTGCTGGGTGAAATCGGTCATCCCAAGGTTGGTGGTGTCGAAGATCTCGAAACCCACGGTGCCGCCCGAGGGCAGACCAACGCTGGCCATGTCCAGGCGAACGTCGTGCACCTGTGCTGCTGGCACGCGGACGGTGGCCTCGTCACTGGAGATGCGATAGGGGACTCCTTGCTCTCGGAGGCGGGCTACTATGGCAGACGCATCCTCCCGGTGCAGTCCACTGAACGCCACGGCGAATTCGGGCTCCTGCCCCGCCGACAGGGCCAGGACCGCCAGAGCAAGCACGGCCGCGCCTGCACCCATCAACGCGATCAACCTCTGGCGAGGATCCAGGCTAGAATGGATACCGGCCACACGCTGCTGAAGCGTCGCCAAGGACATCTGCTACCTCGGGGTACGTGGTGGGACCGTCGAGGGTCAGACCTGCATCCGCATGATCTCTTGGTAGGCGTCCACGATGCGGTTGCGCACCTGGACGGCGAGCTCGAAAGCTATCTGGGTCTCCTGCATGGCCAGCATGACCTGGTGTACCTCCACGTCCTCACCGGCCGCGAAGGCCTCGGCCAAGCGGTCGCTTTCTTGAGCGAGGGCGTCGAGGCTGTCGAGGGCTCGTTCCAGGACTGCGCCAAAGGACGGGCCCGAGGGCGAGCTCGCGGCGACCTTGGAGCCAGCACCCCCCGCGGAGGGCGCCCGCTCCGGGCCTTCGACAGGTTGTATGCTATGGATCATGGGGCTCATCTCCCGAGAGACAGCGATCAGCGACTGCCGATGGACAGAGCCTTGAGGGCCATGCTCTTCAGTGCGTTCACCACGGTTACGTTGGCCTCGTAGGCTCGGGTGGCTGAGAGCAAGTCCACCATTTCGGCGGCTACGTTGACGTTGGGATAGGTCACGTATCCGTTCTCATCGGCATCGGGATGGCGGGGCTCGTATACGGCTGGACCGGGAGACTGGTCCTCCTCCACGCGCACCACCCTCACTCCCGAGCCGACGACGTGGGGCGTGCCGCCGTCGGCCACCATATGGCTTCGGAGGACGTTACCGAACGCCGCTGGCGATGCTTCCGGTCCCAGTGCCTGCACCACCACGCGTTGCCTCCGGTAAGGTCCGTCAGGTCCAGTGGTCTGGGCGTTAGCGATGTTGTTGGCGATCACATCCATCCGCAGCCGTTCAGCGGTCAGGGCGGAAGCACTGATGCGCATGGTCCTGGCGACGCTCATGGTCACCTTCTCCTACACGTCAGGCGCTAGCGGCTAGAGCGCGGGCCAGTCGGCTGGGCCCCTGGGCGGTGAAGAGGGCATGCCCGGAGAACTCTGGATCTCTGCCCCCGCCGACCTCGTTGGCGATGATCCAGTAAGTGTAGGCAAAGTTGTACGGTTCTCTTTCCCTAGCCATGTACTCGTAGGCTCCGAGAACCATCTGTACTTGAGCTGCCTCATCCACATGTGTGCTCACGTGAGTCCCGCCCTCGGTGCCGACCATGGGCAGCGACCGGCCCAGTTTCGCGCGGATGATCTCGTCGTACTGGCGGAAGCGAAGGAATCCGTCCGGGTCGGATAGAGGGCGGGGGCCGGTGTAGTTGTGCACAGCTAGCCATGTACGGTCGAGAAGCTGCAGCTCCCCGCGCCGGTCCATTTCGTCCAGCATCTCTCGCAGGAACTGGCGATCGTCCATCTCGCCCTGAGGGCTGAGGGCCCCGATGCCGGGCAGACCCCCGGCAGCGATGACCCGGCGCGCTGCGGGCACCCAGAGGTCAAGGTACCGAGCCACGTCGGGGGGCTGGCCGTGCGTCTCCACCATGAGGTTGGGCTCGTTGTATAGCTGGTAGTAGGTCACCCCCAGGGCGCGATAGTGCCTGACCAGCGCCTCCAGGTCACCCTCGATAGGCTTGAGCCCATCGGTGTAGACGCGCATGACGGGCATGATCCCGTTTCGGGTCAGCTGGCGCACTAGGTAGTCGTTATCTCCTATGTTGGTGCCGTCATTCAAGAACACCACCCACTTCATCCCCATCTTGACCGCCTCGGCCACGAACTGGTCCACCACTTCGGGATCAGTGCGGAGCGTGGGGATCCAGTGCACGCCGCGGCCGTTGTCGCCCACGGGACGAGGAAAGCGGTCCAGGCTGAGGGGGCCGGCTATCCCCTTCGCCTCAGGACCCGACGTTCGCGATGCTGCCCCGCCTGCGGCTGAGAGGGGAACGAGGGGCGGTAGATCGCTTTCGGCGACGGGTGGCGTGTAGCCCGCTGCGGCGTTGGCGCAGATGATGCGCTGCAGCTGCTCCTCCACTGCCCATCTGAGTGAGAGTGGAGTGGCCAGCGGCTGCAGGCTCCTCAGGAAGCTCGTCTGATCGACCTTGCGGCGGTAGGCGCTGGTGGCTTGCCTGAGCTCAGCTCCGAAGGCGTGATCGCGCCCGGGCCGGGTGGGCCCCGGCGCAGGTAGATCTGGCTGCTGACGATTGGCAACCGGCGCTACGGCTGCTGGCCGATCTGCCACCAGTCCTCCTGGCATCACCACTTACGCACGCGCCAGTGATACCATCGCCCGGGCATGCCAACAGTAAACGTTCCGTGAATCGTACGTAAGCCACGCGTAAATTGAACGCTGCAGGTGCCTATTCACGGAGCGTTTACGAAAGAATCACGAGCTGTTTACTGATGCTGTCGCGAAGCGGACCCTATAGTGAGCCGATCGCGACGATGAGGAGGGAATCGGTGATCGAGGTCACGCGGCTAGATGGCTCGGTGCTGTATGTCAATGCCGACCACATCCGAGCGGCGGAGGCCAATCCCGACACGGTGATTACCTTCACGGATGGAAAGCGGCTGGTCGTGCTGGAGAGCCCGGCCGAAGTCGCGGCCAAGGTCATCCGGTACCGGTGGCAGGTGAGCCGGTTGAGCGAGTGCGTGGAGAAGGCTTGAGCAGATGGACATCGGCACCATAGGCGGCCTGATCCTGGGCTTTGCGGCCATGATAGTGGCCTTCGTCATGGAGGGTGGAAGCCCCTCCGGCCTGGTGCAGGTCACCGCGGGCATGATCGTGCTCGGCGGCACCTTCGCTGCCACTCTGGTCAGTACCCCTCTGCCGGTGTTCATGCGGCTACCCAGGCTGGTCCTAGCTGCCGCCAGGCCCCAGGCCCTGGACCTCCAGGCGACTATCGCGCTGCTGGTGCAGTTGGCGGACAAGGCGCGCCGAGAAGGTCTTCTCTCGCTGGAGGAAGAGGCCAGAAGGATCGAAGACCGCTTCCTGCAGCGTGGGGTCATGCTGGTAGTAGATGGCGTGGACCCAGAGGTCGTGCGGGACATCCTGGAGGCGGACCTAGCCAGCATGGAGGCGCGCCACAAGATGGGGCATGGCCTTCTGGAGGCTATGGGCGGCTTCTCTCCGACCATGGGCATCATCGGCACCGTCATGGGCCTGGTGAGCGTGCTCGGGCACCTGGACGACCCGGACGGCCTGGGACACAAGATCGCTGTGGCCTTCATAGCCACGCTGTATGGCGTCGCCTTCGCCAACCTGGTGTACCTGCCCCTGGCCAACAAGCTGAAGGCTCAGACGGCCCTCGAAATACAATCGCGGGAGATGATGATAGAGGGCATCCTGGCGGTTCAAGCGGGTGAAAACCCGCGGGTAGTGCGGGAGAAGCTAGAGACCTTCCTCGCTCCCTCCGAGCGCGGTTCCGAGGCGGCTCCTCAGGCGAGAGGTACCGCTGTCGCTGGAGCATCCGCCAGAGCTCAAGCCTAGGGCGAGCCATGGCGCGCAAGCAACACGAGGAAGGCAAGGCCAATCACGAACGCTGGCTGCTGACCTACGCAGACATGATCACGCTTCTGTTGGTGTTCTTCATCGTGCTCTACTCCATGGCCAACACTGACCTCAGGAAGTTCGCCGCGGTGGCCGAGTCCATGCGGCGCGCCTTCGGCCGAGGAGGCGGCGGTGTCATCGTCGGGCTCGGCCAGGGGGGAGTGGGGAGGCCGGCCCCGATCCGGTTCGATACCCTCCCCCAGGAGCAACAGGACTTTCTCAGTGTCGGGGCGGCGCTAGCTGATTTTGCCGATAGCGCCGGCCTGGCCGGCGACCTCGCAGTCAACATGACCTACGAAGGGGTGATTATCAGCCTCTCTGAGGCGATCGTGTTCGAGCCCGGGGGAGCGGTGCTGAACCCGCGCTCTCGGGCAGCCCTGCTGGCCGTCGGCCAGCAGTTGGCCAGATTGGACAATCCTATCCGGGTGGAGGCCCACACCGACAACGTGCCCACCAACCATCCTCTGTACCCCACTAACTGGGAGCTGTCCGTAGCGCGCGCGGTGGCCATCGTACGGTTTCTCATTGACGAGTGCGGAATTGCCCCGGAGCGGCTATGCGCGGCAGGGCATGGGGAATACAAGCCCCTGGTTCCCAACGACAGCCGGGAACATCGGGCCATCAACCGCCGGGCGGAGATCGTGATCCTGTATCCCACCGAGCAGGAAGCTTTCACTCTGGGTCCGCTGCTGAGCGTGGCCACGCCAGTACCCAACTGAGGACCCGACTCCCGGAGGACACCCAAGCATGCCTAAGCTCTTCTCGGCCAAGGTGTTGATCCCCCTGCTGGCGGTACTGGCTGCTGCGGGGATGGTGGCCTACATACTCTTCGCGCCGCCAACCATGTGGAAGCCGGTGTACATCCGGTTCGAGGATACCTCGCCCGACGCTTCGGCTGCACAGGCATCGCCCGCATCGTCCGAGGCGTCAGCGACGAAGGCAGCAGCGGGCATCGTCATACCCTATCGGCCAGGGTCCGGCATCATGTACGACCTGGGCACGAAGATCGTGAACCTGGCGGAGCCGGGAGGACGCCGGTACCTGCAGATCGGGGTAGTGCTGGAGTGTCTGCCGCACGATGCCACCTTCTACCAGCTAACTGGCGAGGCACGGTCTCGGGCGGAGGCGGAGGCGGTCAAGGAACTGGACGCCCTGAAGCCGGTGCTTGAGGACGTGATCATCGGACTGCTCACCAGCCGCACCTACGCCGAGATCTTCACCGTGGAGGGGAAGAACCGGCTCAAGGAAGAGATGATGGCGCAGGTGAACGGGCTGTTGAGCCACGACCAGGTGGCAGGGATCTACTTCACCGAGTTCCTGGTGCAGTGACTCGGCGCGACAGAGGGTACGACGGTAGGAGGCGAATGGACACCGATCGCAGCCTCAGTCAGGCGGAGATTGACGCTCTGCTTTCGGCCATTCCTCAGAAAGGCCAGGGGAGGCAGCACTTCGAGCCGTCCGAGGCAGGCAGGCGTACCAGCCCGTACGACTTTCGGGCTCCTGATCGGTTCTCCAAGGAACACATCCGCACACTGCAGATGATCCACACTGCCTTGGGGCGGCACCTAGGCGGCTCTCTCTCAGCGGCGCTGCGCTCGTCGGTCCACGTGGCGTTCCTCCGCATCGAGCAAAGCACTTTCGGCGACTTCGCCGACACCGTGCCCGAGATGATGGTCACGGCGGTGCTGACCATGGAGCCCCTGCCCGGCCGCTGCCTGCTTCAGTTGGACCTGCGGGTGCTGCTCGCAGCCGTGGATCGGCTTCTGGGTGGCAAAGGTCGGCCGGCCAAGGTGGCGGACGACCGCGAACTGACTGACATCGAGGTCAAGCTCACTCATAGCCTCCTGGAGCATTTCGTCAGCGCGGCGCGCGAGGCTTGGAGCACAGTGGTTGACCTGATGCCGGCCATTGCCGATGTATCGGCGCGCAAGCAGCTGCTTCAGATCGCCCTACCCACCGAGGCGGCAGTGATGGTGATGTTCGAGGTCCGCATCAACGACCTCTCCGGTACCATGAGCCTATGCCTGCCCTACGAGATGCTCAAGCCAGTGGCGCCGAAGCTGACCCCTCAGGCGTGGATCACGGCCGGGAACCGCAACGGCGATGGGCAGGTGCGCGAGTTGCTGGAGTACCAGCTCGAGCGGGTGCCGGTGGAGCTGAGTGCGCTACTGGGGTTCGCCGACCTGCCGCTGCGTGACCTGGCGCAGCTCGAGGTCGGCGACATCGTGATATTGGATTCTGTGGTCAGTGACGAGGTGTCGGTGTTGGTGGAAGGAGAGCCCAAGTTCCGAGCTTGGCCGGGCCTCGTCGCCAACAAGCGAGCGGTGAAGATCGCGCGGCTGCTGGAGGAGGACGGATGGTTGTAGACGACGAGGGCATCCATGGGCACGAGTTGGACCTAGGATCGCCGGAGGCGGTCGGCGAGGAAGTCGACTGGAGCCCCGCCAAAGGAGCCTCCGATCGCCCACCCGGCCGGTCCGCCGCCGCAGGGGAGTCGAGCTCCCAGGGCGAGCCGGATGCCGGCTACGCTGCTAGGGAACTGACAGGAACGCGGCGGCAGCGACCGGCAGGGACCCTGCCTTCGGCCGACGCCCGTACGCTGGTGCAGCGAGCCCGGTTCGTGCCCCTGGCGGAGGAGCCCGAGGAGTCGGCAGGCCCATCGAACATAGACCTGCTTCTCGATGTGAACCTTCGCATCTCGGTGGAGCTGGGGCGAGCGACTCTTACCGTACGTGAGACCCTGAACCTGGCGCCCGGAAACGTGGTGGAGCTGGACAAGCTGGCCGGAGACCCGGTGGACATTCTGGTGAATGGGCGCCTCATCGCCAGAGGTGAGGTGGTAGTGGTAGACGATCAGTTCGGGGTCCGCATTACCGACATCGCGTCGGCGCGGCAGCGAATGGAGGCGATGCGCTAAGATGACCAGCCGCGGCGTGGGCCCAATACACCTTAGGCCCCCCGGGGGGGCGAGTGGGCGGCAACTTGTCTGCGCCTTGGCGGTGGCCACCCTTCTGGCTGTGGCGTCGGGAAGTCCCGGTGCAGCAGCCCAAGGATGGGCCAGGGAGGCCGAGCCTGCCGCGCCGTCCCTTACGGATCACACGAGTCTGATGGAGGGGGATGCGCCAGGACTGGACCTGCCGGCGGGAGCGTTGTTGCTGGACCTGTCGTGGAAGCTGGGCCTGGTGCTGATCCTGGCGTACGGGGCCCTGTGGCTGACTCGCCACGGGTTGAGCGTCAGGCGAGGGCCAGCCTGGCGAGGCTTGCAGGTGATAGAGACGTTGTCCCTAGGCGGGCAGCACCGTCTGCACCTGGTGCGAGTAGGTCGGCGCGTGCTACTGATAGGGGCAACGGCACAGCAACTGAGCACCCTGGCGCAGATCGAGCCAAGTGAGCTGGCGCCCATTGGGGAGGCAGAGAATCGGCTAGATCAACTCCAGGCTCTGCAGTCAACGCCAGGCATCGCGTCTCTCTGGGTCGCGGGTCGGCGGGCGGTTCGGAACCTGTCTGGTTCTCAGGCGGCGTCTCCGGTCGGCGAGTGAGGGGCTGCCGCATGGACGTGCGCGAGAGGGACCGAGGTTGCTGGTTCGGGCGAGGGACGGCGCTGGCGGGCGCTCTGGGGTTGGGCCTGTTGATGACCGCCTGCGGCACCAATGCAGTGGTGGTGCCGGACCCCGCCCAGATACCGGGGCTCACAGCTACCGGCGACCCCCAGGAAGTGGCGATCGGGGTGCAGATTCTGCTCCTGCTCACTGTGCTGAGCCTGGCGCCAGCGCTGCTGGTGCTGATGACCAGCTTCACCCGGATTGTGATTGTGCTTTCCTTCGTGAGGAGCGCCATCGGCACCCAGCAGGTACCGCCCAATCAAGTGTTGATCGGCCTGGCGCTCTTCCTCACGCTCTTCACCATGTCTCCCACCCTGGAGGCGCTGAACCGGGATGCCTTTGAGCCCTTCGTGCGAGGAGAAAAGAGCCAGCAAGTGGCACTGAGAGAAGCGGAAGCCCACCTGCGTCGCTTCATGCTTAGGCAGACTCGGGAGAAAGACATCGCTCTCTTCGTCAACCTTGCCCAAGCGGAGCGCCCTCGGACCCCGGACGACCTATCCCTGACAGTGCTGGTGCCTGCCTTCGCCTTGAGTGAGCTGAAGACGGCGTTCCAGATGGGTATTCTCATCTTCATGCCCTTTCTGGTGATAGACATGGTGGTCTCGAGCACGCTGATGTCCATGGGCATGATGATGATGCCTCCCTCCATCGTGGCCCTCCCGTTCAAGCTGCTCTTGTTCGTAATGGTGGACGGATGGCACCTCACCGTCAGCTCCCTGCTGGCCAGCTTCGGCTGAGAGGCAAACCTTGACCGAGACCATGGCCATGGGGGTGTTGCGGGAGGCCGTCGTCACCACGTTGTTGCTGGCTCTGCCCTTGCTGGCAGTGGGGCTGGTGGTCGGCCTGGCGGTGAGTCTATTCCAGGCAGTCACCCAGATCCACGAGATGACCCTGACCTTTGTGCCCAAACTGCTGGGCATAGCGGCAGTGCTGGTGTTGGCGGGTCCCTGGATGATGCACCGCCTGCTGGCCTTCACCCGATGGCTGTTCGACCTGCTCCCGCAGATGGCGCGCTGACTGGGTGGCCCATGGGCAGTCTCTGCTCCCCTCACGACAGACCTGCCGACCCATCAGTACCGCCGGTGCACCTTAGCCCGGCCCAGCGTGCCACTGGGCCTCTGGCGGTCTGACCGAAGATGTCGGCCGATGTCATGGCGACGACGCAGTCTCTGGCCCTGGTGTTCTGCCGCCTTCTGGCCGCATTCCTGTTGACGCCAGCCTTTTCAGTGAGGACGGTACCGGCCAGGTTCAAGGTCGGCCTGGCCTTCTTCACCAGCCTGGCCCTCTGGTCCGGCGGGTGGGTAGCTCTGAGCGAGCCGCTGCCGGTCCTGCCCCTCGCCGCTGCCGTGCTGCGCGAGTCGGTCGTGGGAGCGGCGATAGGCTTCACCGCCCACCTGTTCGCGGCCATAGGCCAGGTCGCCGGTAGCATCATTGACCTGCAGGTGGGCTTTCGGGCTGCCAACCTGATGAACCCACTGACTTCGATGCCCGGATCGGCCGTGGACCAGCTGTACTTCCTGCTGGCTTCGGTGCTGTTCCTAGGGCTAGACGGCCACCACTTGCTCTTGATGGCGCTGGCAGAGACGTTCGACGCCCTGCCGCTGGACGCCAGTCCGGGCTTGTCCGGGCAGGCGCTGGCGCACCTGGCTGCCGGGGTGAGCTCGGCCGTAGTGGCGGGGGTCCGCATCGCCTTGCCCGTGGTGGCGGTCACGCTGGTGCTGGATGTCATGCTGGCGCTTCTGGCCCGAGCGGTGCCGCAGATTCAAGTCTTCTTTGTAGGGCTGCCGGTGAAGCTCGGCCTCGGGCTGGGGGTGCTGCTGCTGACGGTCCCGGTCGTGGTGATCATCATGAGGGAACTGCTGGGGCAGATCCCGCGCCAGATCGAGCTTCTGGTGCAGGCGCTGTAGGCTCACATGGCAGACAGGACGGAGGCCCCGACCCCGCGCCGGCGACAGGAGGCGCGGGAGCGCGGCGAGATCGCCCGCAGCCAGGAATTGAGCTCCGCGGTGGGCATGACCGCGGCCTTCACCATTCTTCGGTCGGTTGGCCCCGCCACTTGTGGCCAGCTCTCGGAGATGGCGGCGAAGCTGGTGTCGGGCGGTCACGCCGGCTTTGAGAGCCCGGAAGGCTTCCGGGCCTTGCTGCTCTCGGCGGGCGCACCGATAGCCCTGAGCTTGGCGCCACTGATGGGCGTCCTAATGCTCTCCGGGGTGCTGGTGAGCGTTGCCCAGACTGGACTGTATCTCTCGGGGCATAGCCTGAGGCCGAACCTGGCCCGCCTGAACCCTCTGGCGGGGATGAGACGAATCTTCTCGTCGCGCAGTCTGGTGGAGCTGGCCAAGCAACTAGCCAAGATCGCTCTCATTGGCGCGGTCTGCTACCCGATGACGCGCTCCCATATGCCGGGCCTGGTCGGTCTGGCGCGGGTGGACCTGAACCAGGCACTGACCTGGGTGTGGCAACTCACCGTTGACATGGGAGTGCGGGTGGGGCTGGTGATGATCGTGCTGGCGCTGGCCGATTACGTTTACGAGCGACGCCAGCACGAGAAGCGGCTACGCATGACCCGGCAGGAAGTCATCGAGGAGATGAAGCGGTACGAGAACCCGTTCATCCGCGCCCGCATCCGCCAGCAGCAGCGTCGGGTGGCCATGCAGCGTATGATGGCGTCGGTGCCCAAAGCAGATGTAGTGATCACCAACCCCACCCACCTTGCGGTAGCGCTGCAGTACGATCCGAAGCGTATGGGGGCGCCGGTGGTGGTGGCCAAGGGGCAGCGCCTCATTGCGGAGCGGATACGGGAGCTGGCGCTCAGGCACGGGGTGCCCGTGGTGGAACGGCGGCCCTTGGCGCAGGCCCTCTACGGGATGGTGGAGGTGGGCATGGAGGTGCCGTCCGAGCTCTACCAGGCGGTGGCCGAGGTGCTGGCGTTCATCTATAGCTTGAGGGGTAGACGATGAGCGCGGTAGAGGCCGGTCAGTACGGCAGCGGGGCCAGGAGCCTCCTGCGCAACAGCGACATCGCCCTGGCAGTGGCGGTGATCTTCGTGGTTGCCATGATGATCGTCCCCCTGCCCCCGGCGCTCCTCGACTTTCTGTTGGCCACCAACTTGGGCATCGCCATCATGGTGCTGCTGGTCAGCATCTATCTGCAGGAGGCGCTGGACTTCTCCGTGTTCCCGTCCCTGCTCCTGGTGCTCACGCTGTACCGGCTGGGGCTGAACGTCTCCGCCACGCGACTCATCTTGTTGCACGGACATGCCGGTAGCGTCATCCAGGCTTTCGGCAGCTTCGTAGTGGGCGGCAACTACATCGTGGGCATCGTGGTGTTTATCATCCTGATGATCATCCAGTTCGCCGTCATTACCAACGGTGCCGGAAGGGTGGCCGAGGTGGCGGCCCGCTTCACCCTGGATGCAATGCCCGGGAAGCAGATGAGCATTGACGCCGACCTCAATGCCGGCATGCTGACCGAGGAGGAGGCGCGGGCTCGCCGACGCAAGATCGAGCAGGAGGCGGACTTCTATGGAGCTATGGATGGGGCATCCAAGTTCGTCAAGGGCGACGCCATCGCTTCCATCGTCATCGTGTTGGTGAATATCCTGGGCGGGTTCGCCATCGGCATGTTCCAGCTCCAGTTGTCGCTAATGGAGTCGCTGCAGCGGTTCACGCTCCTGGCGGTAGGCGATGGGCTTGTGGCTCAGATACCGGCCCTACTCATTAGCACTGCCGCTGGCATCATAGTGACTAGGGCGGCTTCGGACGAGAACCTGGGGCAGGATATCGCGGCTCAGGTGGCGCGCCACCCTAGAGCGCTCCTCATTTCAGCCGGGGTCCTATTGTCCCTGGGCCTGGTACCCGGCATGCCCACGGCGCCGTTCCTAGTCATGGGCGGGGTTGCTGCGGCAGCCGGCCTGGGCCTGCGGCAGGGCGGAGGTCGGGACGATGACAAGGACTCGAGGCAGGGAGCCTCACCTGCGCCGCCGGCAGGCAGTCTTGCCGCCGAGGCTCAGATTCAGTACGACCGTCTGGAGCTAGAGCTAGGATACGGCCTGATCGGCCTGGTCGACGGCAGCCGAGGCGGCGACCTCCTGGAACGCATCGGGGCGCTGAGGCGACAGGTCGCCCAGGAGATGGGCTTTGTCCTTCCCAAGGTGCGCATCCGCGACAACCTGCGCCTGTCCGCTAACGAGTACGCAGTCAGACTCCATGGAGAGCCGGTCGGCCGGGGAGAACTGATGATGCAGCATTACCTGGCCATGCCCATCGGCGAGGCGGCGGAGCCCATCGAAGGCATCCCCACTACTGAGCCAGCTTTCGGGCTTCCGGCCTTCTGGATAGAGGAGAGCCAACGGGAGCGGGCCGAGCTGACCGGCTACACCGTGGTGGACGCTCCCAGCGTGCTGACCACGCATTTCTCTGAGATCGTGAAGCGTCACGCGGGGGAGTTGATCAGCCGGCAGGATGTCCACGAGCTCTTGGAGACAGCGAAGCAGCAAGACGCCGCCGTGGTGGAGGAGCTTATACCCGGCTGCCTATCCCTGGGTGAGGTGCACGAGGTGATCCGAAGGCTGCTGGCTGAGCAGGTGCCCATCCGCAACATGGTGAGGATTCTAGAAACACTGGCGGATGTGGCCAGGCAGACGAAGGACTTGGACCTCATCACAGAGCACGTGCGCCGAGGTCAGGCGCGCACGATCTGCAACCTGTACCGATCCGAGGATGGCGCTGTGCACGTCGTGACTCTGGCGCCCGAGCTGGAGGAACGGCTGGCTCAGTCGGTGCAATCGGCCGGTGGAGCCCGGAACCTGGTGCTGGAGCCGCCGCTGGTGCAGGCTCTCATTGAGTCCATCGGGCAGCAGGTGGAGCTGATGGCTCAGCGCGGGCTGCGGGGGGTAGTGCTCTGTTCAGTGGCTGTGCGGGCGCCGCTTCGGCGGCTGATGGAACGCGCTCTCCCTGAGGTAGCGGTCATATCCTTCGCTGAGATCGCTCCGGAAGTGGAGGTGCAGTCTGAGGCGGTGGTGCGCATCCGGTTGGAGGAGGGCGTCGGGTGAAGCTGAAACGGTTCGTGAGCAGGGACATCCGAGAGGCGATGGACCTGATGAGGGCGGAACTCGGGCCGGAGGCGGTGATCGTGCATAGCCGGGAGGTCTGCCCCAGGGGGCTGTCGCGCTTCTGGCGCCGTCCTCAGCTGGAGGTGCTGGCCGCGGTGGAGGAGGATCGGCCTCCTCGGCCACCCATCCGCCTGCCCTCGGCCGCTGATTTGGAGCAGGCTTCGCGCCTGAAACGACTGGAGGCCAGGCTGGACGGCCTCGCTTCGTCTGTAGAGGCCCTGGCGGCCCGTTCCCCGGTGCTGAGTGAGTCGACGGCGAGCCCCGAGATCACCAGGCTGATTGGTCAGAACCTCTCAGAGGAGCTGGTCCAGGAGCTGAGTGCGTCCTCGAGCACCAGAGGTAGCGCCACAGTGGCTTCCAGGTTACGGGAGCGGTTGCCTCGGTTCGCCCAGCTGACCCCGCGCGGGAACTCGCCCGATGTGTTCTTCTTCCTAGGTCCCACTGGCGTGGGGAAGACGACAACCGTGGCCAAGGTAGCGGCGGAGTTCGTCGGCAGGCGGGGCTACCGGGTAGGTCTCGTCGCTGCCGACACCTTCCGAGTGGCAGCCATCCCTCAGATCGAGATCTACGCCGATCTAATTGGCGTCCCCCTGCGCGTGGCCTACGACGCGGACGATCTCCGACGGGCGGTCGAGGGGTTTCGGGGGTGCGACGCAGTGCTGGTGGACATGCCGGGGCGCAGCCCTGCCGACGGAACGGGGATAGCTGAGGTAGATGCTCTTACAGGCGCTCTGCGCCAGGCCCGCCGCCTCCTTCTACTCCAAGCTGGCAGCCAGCTTCGCGACCTTCGGCGGGCCGCACGGGCGTTCCGGGCCGAGACATGCGATGGGCTCATACTGACGAAGTTGGACGAGACCGAGGTATTCGGTCCGGCCATATCCATCGCAGTGGAGCTAAGTCTGCCCGTGCACTACCTAACGGTTGGCCAGAACGTGCCCGAGGACATCGAGCCCGCTACCGCAGATCGTCTCCTATCGCTGCTGCTGCGGGGGCCGACGGTGCCGCAGCAGGCGGTCTCGGGGTTCGAGCGTCGGGGGCTACTCGATCTCGCTCGGGCCGACTCGGGATTGAGAGCATGATCGGGCTGCGAGAGCACAGCCGCCAGGCGAGCGGGTTGGTGGGTCTGCGGCCACCGGCTTCGCCGGCATGCCGGCAGACGCGGGCCCTCGCCGTTGCCAGCGGCAAGGGTGGCGTGGGCAAGACAAGTATAGCAGTCAACTTGGGGCTGGCCTTGGCCCGACGGGGGACCCGGGTCCTCCTGTTCGATGGGGACCTGGGACTGGCCAATGCGGATGTGTTGCTCGGCCTGCGGCCGGAAAGGACTCTTCGCGACGTGGTCGTCGGGCGGTGCCGCCTGTCAGAGGTGCTCATCGAGGCCGAAGCGGGGCTGCACCTAGCCCCGGGAGGTAGCGGGCTAGCCGAGCTTCTGCACCTGGATGAGGCGGGCCGACGGGAGCTCCTCCTGGAGTTGGGCGAGCTGGAGCGATCTTACGACTTCGTCCTCATGGACCTGGCAGCAGGCCTGGGTCGAGACGTGGTGCGGCTGCTCGCCCATGCTGGCGAGGTGCTGGTGGTCACCACCCCGGAGCCCACGGCGCTGACCGATGCCTATGCCCTAGTGAAGGTAGCGCACCGCGGCCCGGGCGACAATCGGTTCGGACTAGTGGTCAATCTAGCGAACAACGAACTAGACGGTCGCGAGGCAGCCTGTCGTTTGCAGCGAGTGGCCCGAGCCTTCCTGGACCTGGCCCTTCCCCTGCGCGGCATCCTTCCGAACTGCGCTCAAGTGCCCGAGTCCGTGCGGTCCCAGACGCCGACACTGACAGCCTTCCCGCGCAGCCCGTTCTCTGTGGCGGTGCGGGCCCTGGCCGGAGAGCTGGCTGGGCAGCCGGAGCCGGCGAGTCAGGGCGAGGGAGTGGCCGCCCTGCTCCGGGCCTGGTTTGCCGGTACCGGCCCCTGGCGCCGGAGCCGAGCTGTACCGGGAGCCGCGAGCACGGGAGCGCGCCGGGAGGAAGTTAACCTCTGAGCCCGGTTAGGGGCAGGACCGGGCACGCACGCGCCTCCTTGTAACGCCGACAGCCTCTCTCCTACCCAAAGGGGTTTCCTCGCAGCGCTATCTCGTGTTTTACGGCCGCTTTACGGCCGATTCACGTCAGTTTTACTGACCTTCCGCGACCGTTCCCCTATGGTACAGGCGTAACGACATGTTCGGCGGAGCCCTTACCGGCGGCCGACTGACGGACGAGGTGTGGCATGCCAGGTTCTTCCCGGAACGGGAGTGGCAACTCTGCGAATCGGGGAGGAGGTGCGTCCGAGGTAGAGCGACTGTGGGAGGAGTACGCTCGCACCCGCTCCTCGGAGATCCGCGAGCGCCTCGTGGTCCACTACGCCTGGCTGGTCAAGCACGTCCTCGGCCGGCTGGCGGTGGTCCTTCCTCCCAGCCTTGACTATGGCGACCTGGTGGGGCATGGCACTGTGGCTCTCCTGGAGGCAGTAGATCGCTTCGAACCTGAGCGTGGCAACAAGTTCGAGACCTACGCTTCGGTGAAGGTCAGAGGAGCCATTCTGGATGCGATCCGATCCATGGACCTGGTGTCCAGACCGGTGCGGCGGCGCATGAGGATGGTGTCTGAAGCAGTGACACGGCTCACTCGGGAGCACGGCCGGGCCCCATCCGATGAAGAGGTGGCCGCCAGCCTGGGCATGACAGTGCCGCAGCTACTGAATGTCTACCGTCGGGGAGCGGCCGCCGTAATCTCGCTCGACTCCCTGCCGGCGGTGGATCCGGCCGATGACGACATGGCGTTGCACGAGGCGCTGGCCGACGAGGCCCAAGTTGACCCGGCCGAGGAGGCGGTGCGCGGCGAGCTATCGGACACCGTGGCGGCCGCCATCGAGTCGCTTCCCCACCGGGATCAGACGGTGCTTTCCCTGTACTATCACAATGGCCTTAACATGCGCGAGATCGGGGAAACGCTGGGGATTTCCGAGTCGCGCGTGTGCCAGATCCACGGCAAGGCCATAACCTACCTTCGAGCCTGGCTTAGCCGCCGCGATCCGGAGCTAGCGCAGCAGGCAGCGGCTACTGCTTCCAGGATGCTGGTGGGGGCCTGAAGCGCAATGCTGGGCCAAGGTGATTCCGATCGGGCGAGCGCGGCCTACCTCTCGGCGCGCAGCCAGGGTGAGACATTGCAGGTGCTGCGTGCCCTGGGAGAGGCGGAGAAGAGAGTCGAGGCTCTCCTGGACAGGTTGGAGGCGCAGACCGCCCAGTGCGAACGGCGTCTGGCCCAGGCAGTCGAGCAAGCCGAGCGGGCTGCCGCTGTGGCCCTGGAACTGCGGCAGGACGTGAGCAGCCTCATATCCGCCTTGCAGGGGCTGGCGACAGAAGTGGACGCCCAGATGCGGGACCACACCGCCAAACTGATGGCCGGTCTGGCTTCGGCCCAGGCCTTTGGGAGCCAACTTCCCACTGCTACGGGCGAGGGGCGTGCGGTCGGCCCCGGGGCCATGGAGCAGGGAGACCGGGTCGGCGCGCCCAGCGGTAGCTCTGAGCCTGCGGGACGGGCGAGGGAGCTCCCTAAGCACCAACCGGGGCCGGATCGGACCAGCGCGACGGGCGCGGCGGATCAGCGAGTCCTGTCCATCCGGGATGAGTTCAGGGTCAGCGACAGCAGCCCGGGTGATGGTCGGTACGCTCGCGCGGTGCAGCTAGCTGCGCGCGGGTTGGAGGCAACCGAGATCGCGAGGTCGTGTGGTCTGGGAAAGGAGGAGGTGCGGATGTTGCTTCGCCTGCGGTCTCGGGCCGACGAACGGCAAGCCGAGCCGACGCCCTGCCGCGGAGCGGGCCAGTCGCGGGAGCAGGACGGTGGCTGAAGCTACCGGGGCGAGCCGTGCGAGGCACAGGTCGGGTGTCACCAGTGGCGAGAAGCTCAGGATCAGGCTCGTGAGGCTGGCGCTGGCCGCGCTGCTCGCTCTGGGAGGATTGGGGGTCAGGGCCCCTTCGGCCCTGGCCAATGGTGGCTCCCGCACCATCTACATGTCGTATCTGGCGGGCATGTCCAACTGGGGCCCACGGGATGCCACCGCGACGGCGACGGTAAACGTGGGTGAGGGCACCATCCACCTGGTGGCCACGGGGTTGCCCAGCCTCGTGGACGAGGTATACCAGGTGTGGCTCGTAACCGCCGACCGCGAGACCTGGGCGACGCTGGGGCGCTTCGCCGCCGGCGCCACGGAGCAGATGGTCTACGAGGGCGAGGTAGCTGGCGTCGAGGTGCTGGACTACCGCTACCTGATCCTGACGGTGGAGCCGACCGAGGACCTGGACCCGGCTCCCTCGAATCTCTACTCCATTGGCGGCATCTTCCCGAACGCCGAGGCTCTCCCCGCCGAATGGTCCATGTCCGTGGCCCGGTCGGCTGCGGCGGCCGAGGGGACGGCATTGGCCGCTGCTGCGCCTCCGGAGTACTTGCCTGAGACCGGCGTGGAGTTGTCGTCGTCGTTCGGCGCCGGGCTCGTTGCGCTGGTGACCGGGCTCTGCCTGGCTTGGGCGGTGGGCGTCGGTACAGAAGGAGACGCAGATGCGAGGAGTATACGCCGCCAGTAGCGTCTTCCTGGCGTGCCTGAACTACCAGGCGTTGATCGCCAAGAATCTGGCCAACGCCTCTACCCCTGGGTACAGGGCGGAACGGCTAGAATTGAGGTCCTTCGAGGAGCTCCTCTTGGGCCTCAGCGGCGACTCCGCCGATGCTGTGGGCCTCGGGGTGAGCTCCCGAGCTGCCCCTGTTGACCTCTCCCAGGGGCCCCTGAAGGAGACGGACAGGCCGCTAGACCTGGCCGTGGAGGGGCAGGCCTTCTTCACCGTTCAGACGCCGCAGGGGATTAGGCTCACTCGGGACGGCACTTTCGGCCTCAGCGCGGCCCGGGAACTGGTCACCTCCGAAGGATACCTGGTCTTGGGAACCAATGGCCCCATTGTGCTGCCCGAGGGCGAGGTCACCGTGACCGAAGCGGGGAACGTGTTGGTCGGCGACCGGGCGGTGGCGCAATTGGCCCTGGCGGTGCCCACTGACGAAGCCGCCGTCGAGAAGGTAGGGGGCAACTTGCTAGCCGGCCTCTGGCGTGCAGCCACACCCGAAGAGGGGAGGGTGCTTCAGGGCTACATTGAGGGCTCCAATGTGGATCTGAGCGACGCGGTGGTGCAGATGATGGCCGTGTATCGGACCTATGAGGCCGCCCAGCGCGTGGTGCTGGCACAGTCCCAAGCCATGGACGCGGCCGCGAACGAGTTGGGCAGGGTATAGGAGGCCAGCGTTGGCCATCTCAGCGATGGGCGTGTTTCGCATCGGCGCAGCCAGCATGATGGCTCAGCAGAGGGCCATCGAGGTTATCTCCAACAACCTGGCCAATATCAACACCACCGCGTTCGATCGCAGCCGGGTGGAGTTCAAGGAGGTTCTGGAGCTCCAAGGGAAGGCCAGCGAGGCCACCGGGGTGGGGATCGGCGGAGTGCGCCGGGTGCTGCGCCAGGGAGCCATACGGCCCACTGGAAGGGAGCTGGACCTGGCGATCCAGGGAGAGGGGTTCTTCGCCGTGCAGCTACCGGACGGCCGGGTGGGGTACACTCGGAATGGAAGCTTCCAGATGGACCAGAGGGGGCAACTGGTGACCGACGACGGTTATCCCCTCTTCCCCCCGCTCATCGTGCCTGAGGGCGCGGAGGACCTGGCGTTCCAGCCCGATGGGACGCTGGCGGCCAGGATGCCGGGCTCCGAAGTGTGGCAGCCGGTGGCCCCGATGCAGCTGGCTCGCGTGCCCAACCCCGAGGGGCTGGCACACTATGGCCGGGGGGTGTATGTCGCCACCCCTACCTCGGGGGAGGCTGCTGTCGGGTCTCCCGGACAGGGAGGCTACGGGCGTCTGGTGGTGAGGGCGCTGGAGGACTCCAGCGTGGAACTGAGCGAGGAGATGACCGAGCTCATCATTGCTCAGCGTGTCTACTCCCTGGGAGTGCGGCTGGTGCAGACGGCCGATGACATGCAGCAACTGGCCAATCAGTTGTTAGGCTAAAGTGTTGCGGCGACCTGCCGATATAGCTGGTGAGTGAGGGCCGGCAAGGCACTCGCCAGCCGTACGGAGGTTGACCGTGACTGACAGGATCGGCGCCGACGGCCCAGTCGGCGATCTGGATCAGACCCGCGCGGCGCGGGTTGCACCCCTCGCAAGAGGAGAGGGCGGGCTGGCGCGTGAGGCATCACCCGTCCCCACCGGCGACCGGATAGACATCTCGGCCCAGGCCGTCTGCATTCACCGCGCCCGGCTGGCTGTGGCGGCTGCCCCCGAGACTAGGCCGGCCCTGGTCGAGCGGCTGCAACGCGAGATCGCCGACGGCACTTACAGGGTGGACTCGCGAGCGCTGGCGGCGCGCTTGCTGCCAGTCCTCTTCCCCGATCGTTTCTCCCACTAGAGGCAACCCATCCGTGCCTATGCCGAGCGTTCTAGAAGCTTTGCAGCAGCTCGACCGACTGCTGGAGCAGCAGGCATTGGCTCTGGAAGGTGGGCGGAGCGACGAAGTGGAGTGCCTCAGCCTCGGAATTCGGCAGGCAATGGACATCCTGGATCGGGCCGAGTTGGAGGCCATACGCGGCGAGCTGGGCCGAGACCCGGACTTGCGGGGTGCTCTACAGGGCCTGCTGGCCTCGGCGCGCCTGCACCACCAGGCTCTACAGGGAGCGCAGGCCACCATCGGCACCCGGAGGGCGGCCCTGCGGCGCTGTGGCGTGCACTGGTACGGCGACCGTCCGCCGGCGCGGCACCTGGAAGCCAGTCTTGACCTGAGAGGATAGGGGGATCGCGTGCCGGGCACGTTCACCGGGCTGGAGACAGCGCTTCGCTCGCTGAGGGCGCACCAGCGGGCCATCGAGATCGTAGACCACAACATCGCCAACGTGAACACTGAGGGCTACTCGCGTCAGAAGGCGATCCTGACCACCACCCCTCCCTATACCGTTCCCTCCCTGAATCGCGAGCAGTACGTGGGTCAGATGGGGACGGGGGTGCAGGTGCAGCAGGTGTACCGGTACTCTTCTGGCTTCCTCGATGCCCAGATGCGACAAGAGTTGCCCCGCCTGCACCGGTGGGAAGTGCTGTCGGAGGGGATGCGGCAGATAGAGGTGGTGTTCCAGGAGCCTTCCGATACCGGCATAGCTGCCGCCCTGGGGCGGTTCTGGCAGTCCTGGGCCGAGCTGGCATCCCTTCCGGAGGACCTGGCCGCTCGGACCGCCGTGACGGAAGCCGCGTCCAATCTGGCCTTTGCCCTGCGCGATGCGGACTCGCGCCTGAGGGACCTGCGGTCCGACATGGACCTCCAGGTGCGCCAGACGGTGACCCGGATCAACGATATTGCGGTGGAAATCGCCGCCCTAAACGAACCCATAAGCAGAGTCCTCGCCTTCGGCGACCAGCCGAACGACCTGCGCGACCAGCGGGATCTCCTCCTGGACGAGCTGGCACGGCTGGTCAACATAAACTGCTACGAGAACCAGGATGGCACGGTCACGGTAGACATCGGTGGCCACTCGCTGGTGATGGGCAACAACTTCAGCCAGTTGGTGGCGCGGCCCGACAGTACCAATGGCATGCTGGCCAAGGTGGTGTGGGTGGATAGCGGCACTCCGCTCACTGTAAGCGGAGTGCCCCTCGAAGGGGCGCTGGACCCGAGCCGCGCTAGCCTGGTGGGTGGCAGACTGGGAGGCGCCCTCTATGTTCGCGACGTGGTGGTCCCCGGTCACCTGGATGCTCTGGATGCCATGGCCGAGGGGCTGATCTCTGCCCTCAACCAGCTTCACGCCACTGGTTACGGCATGCCGGATTCTTCGGCCACCCCGCCCGATCGTCCTGGCAGTGCCCTGGGAGCGGCTACGCTCGATCCCTTGGGGCCGGTCACCCAGGTGCTCGTGAACCCGACCGCTTACCCGCCTGAGATAGGGCTGGGGGCGGGCCGCTACTCAGTGGTAGTGCGCGACAACGGGGGGACGCTCGAGTTCCAGGTGCAGGACTGGGCCGGGCGGCCGGTGTCGGTCAAGGACGTCTCCGGTTCAGGAACCACCAGTGACTGGCAGGCCCTGGCATTGGTGATGGGCTCGGTATACGACTCCGGACGGGGCTTCGCCCTTGACTTCGGCGGGCTCTCGGGAGTGGAGGGAGTAGTGGCCGAATTCGAGTACCTGAACTTCCTGTCCGGAGCCCGGGCCAACGAGATAGACGTGTCTGCCTGGGTGCGGGGCGACCCCATGAACGTAGCCGCCGCCTGCTCCGGCGACGCCACTGGCGACGGAGCGTTAGCACTCGCCATCAGCCGCCTGCGGACAACGGCGGTGATCGGCGGCGAGGCAAGTGTGGACGACTACTACGCCGCCGTCATTACCGAACTGGGACTGGCTACGAGACAGGCCGTCGCCATGACTGCCAATGCCCAGAACGTGGTGGAGCACCTCCAGCGGCGCAAGGACGAGGTCTCGGCCGTGGACTTGGACGAGGAGACGGTGAACCTCATACTCTATCAGAGAGCGTACCAGGCTGCGGCCAGAGTCATGACCGCCGTGGATGAGATGCTGGACCGGCTCATCAACGGCACAGGCCGGGTCGGGCTGTAGGGGGTGCTGATGCGGGTTACCCATCGAATGCTGGTTCGGACCGCGCTGCGTGACCTGCAGAACGGGGTACAGGCCCTGGGGAAGTACCAGGAGCAGCTGGCCAGTGGCAAGAGGCTCCACCGGCCGTCGGACGATCCGTTCGCCGTGCAGCGCGCTATCAACATGCGGGGAGAGATCCAGGCCCTCGAGGCATGCAGGCGCAGCATCAGCTTGAGCCAGGATTGGGTGAACGCCACGGATGTGGCCCTGGACAAGCTCACCGACGTTCTGATACGAGCCCGCAATGTGGCCCTGAGGGGCGCAGACGACTCCATCGGCTCCGATGCCCGGCAGGCGGTGGCCATGGAGGCGGCGCAGCTGGTCGGTTCGGCGCTTCAATGCGCCAACAGCAGCACTCAAGGGCGATACCTGTTTGCCGGGTACAAGATAGACCAGCCTCCCTTCGTCGGGCTGGACGCGGCGTCCGAGGCGACGACCGACCCGGATGCGATCATCGCGGTGGAGTACAGAGGCGACGACGGGGCGATCGTGCGCGAGCTGGAGCCGGGCGTCAGCCTCCAGATCAACGTGAACGGGACGCAGCCGTGGCTGGCTCCTGACGACCCAGCGTCTGTATTCGCTCTTCTTCTCCAGTTGCGCGACGCCCTGGCCGCGGACGACGCCGGAGCGGTTCGAGGGCTTTTGGATCGGTTTGAGGCCGCGGTTCAGGCCGTGGGCGGCGCCAGAGCTATGATAGGAGCAAAGAGCCAGCGTCTGGCCGCCGCCCTGGACAAGCTGGAGGCGGTGACCCTGGGCCTTCAGGACCTCCTCTCCCAGACTGAGGATGTCGACATGGCTGAGGCTGTGGTACACTTCGCCCAGCGGGAGGCAGTGCTCAAGGTGGCTCTGCAGGTGAATGCGCGCATCCTCCCGACGTCGTTGCTGGATTACCTTAGGTGATGAGACCAGTAACCACTGACAGCCCGGGTGAGGAACAGGCCTGGCCGGCGGAGATCCTTTTCTCCGAGGGTCTGGTGGGGTGTTCCGAGTGGCGCCGCTTCGTCCTTCTCCGAGACGACCAGGCGGGCCCGGTGCAAATGCTGCAATGCCTCGATGAGCCTGAAGTGGGGTTCTTCGTTGCCGATCCGTCCGCAGTGGTGGAGGACTATCAGGTTGAGATCCCACCCGAAGCCGCTGAGGCCATCGGCTTGCGGGATTGGCGGGATGCCCTTGTGCTGTGCACGCTGGTGATGCAGCAGGATCCGCCTCTGGTGACGGCTAACTTGCTTGGCCCCCTGGTCGTCAACCAAAGAAACGGCCGCGGGGTCCAGATAGTGCTAAGTGGGTCCTCGTACTCCGCTCGTCACGTCGTAGCCGGTGAGCCAAGAGGAAACAGGGCGTGCTGATACTTACCCGGCGTCCCGGCGAGACGGTTGTGATCCAGGGTGACATCAAGGTCCACGTCCTGGCGGTGGAAGGGGAACGGGTCAAGTTGGGGGTGGACGCTCCTCGCCACGTACCCATCGTACGCCAGGAGCTTCTGGAAGAGGTCCGGCAGTCCAATCTGGATGCTGCCGTCCGGCCTGAGGATTCGCGCCAGCTGGCCACTTCGCTCAGCCGGTTGGTGCGGCGGAATGCAGGTTGAGCAGGCCGGGCTAGGGCTTGTCCAGAAGGTCCTCTCCGGAGCTAGCGTCTAGCGGCAGGTACACCGTGAACGCAGAGCCCTCGCCCGGCCTCGTGGTAACCTCGATTCGGCCGCCGTGCCGGCGTACAATCATGTATGCGTGGTAGAGGCCCAACCCCAGCCCCTGGCCGGCCGGTTTGGTGGTGAAGAAGGGCTGGAACAGACGTTCGCGCTGCTCCTCTGCCATCCCCACCCCGTTGTCCATGATCGACACGTAGACGGCCGCCTCGGAGCTGGTGCCGACCTCAATCCTGACCTCGCCATCGCTCCGTTCGGCAGCGAGGATGGCATCACGCGCGTTGAGCAGGATGTTCATCCAGACGACCTTGAGGTGGCCTGCGCTTCCGGTTACCACGGGTAGGTCGTCGGCCACGTCCAGGATGGGCTGGATGCCGGCTTTACGCAGCGGATGGGTGACCAGGTCCAGCGCCTCCTCGATAGTCCGCCGAAGATCCACGTCGGCGAACTCGAACTCTTGCTGACCGGAGAGATCGAGGAGGTTCTGGACTGTGCGGGCTGCCCGACGCGCCGCTCGGAGGATCATCGAGATGGTCTCGGTGGCAGGGTCTTCGGCCGGAGCATCCAGAAGCAGCACCTCGGCGTTGCCGATGATGACGGTGAGGGGATTGTTGACCTCGTGGGCGATGCTGCTGGCCAGCTGACCGATGGACGCCATGCGGCCGGATTCCACCAGGGACGCCTCCAGTCGTCGCTTCTCGGTCACGTCTCGGGCGAACACCACGGCTCTGCTCGTGACCCCTTCGCGATCGCGGATGGGATAGATATCCACCTCCCTCCAGACCGTACGTTCCCCGCGATCGGAGTAGCAGGCCAGCATCGAGACATGTTCGCCGGAGCCAAGGGCTTCCTCGACGGCGCAATGCTCGCAGGGGCTGTCGGTACGATGGTACAGAGAGCGGTAAGAGCTTCCCACCAAGGATTCGGGGTGCGAACCAAGGAAACGAGCCTCCGGCTCGTTAATGACCACTAGGCGGTCCTCCCGATCGACGATGTACATCCCGTCGGTGATGCCGTGGAACACGGCAGAAAGGGTCTCGGTGCTCTGAGACAGCTCCCGATACGCCCGGTTGAGGTCATCGAAGAGACGGGCGCTCTCGATGGCGGTGGCTGCCTGGTCGGCAAACGTCTTGATGAGCCGCAAGTCTCCAGTGGTGAAGGCGTTTGGCAAGGTGCTGTCGGTGCCCAGAACGCCTACTGCTTTGCCGGCGGCCACCATGGGGACTGCGACGACGGAGTGAGCAACCGTAGAACCAGTGGAGGGGAACCCGTGTCGCAAGGTGTCGTCCAGGTGCACTGGCTGCCCCCGCACCAGACAGCCGTCGGCACACCACTGCCAGATGCCCAGGTCAGGGGAGACCTCCTCGTCTTGTCTGGGAGGCGACTGAGCCGCCAGACTGGGCGAGCCGTCCGGCCCCACCAGATAGGCGAAGGCGTGACGGGCGAGGGGGATAGTTGCCACCAGGGTGCTCACCACAGCTTCCAGAACGGTGCGCTGGTCGAGGCTGGCGGCCACGGACCGGCTCACTCGGGCGATGGCTTCGGCCTCCCGGAGGCGTTGAGTGGCCTCTTCGTATAGCCTGGCATTGCTCAGGGCGGTGGCGGCCTGCCCGGCCACGATCTCAAGCAGTCGAACGTCTTCGGCAGTGAATGCACCTTCCCGCGTGGACCCCAGGGAGAGCACTCCTACCGCCCGCTGACTGGTGATGAGGGGGATGCCCAGGTAGGAACGTAGCCAGGAGGGATCTTCGTGACGACAGAAATCGTCGTCGTGCTCGAACCGATGCGTATCCTCTATCAGCAGCGGCCGTCTGGATTCCATGACCAACCGGGGGTACAGCACGCTCATGCGATAGCGATCGCCCGGCTCCGACTGGGGGCGCTCACCCAGGGCGATCACGGCCTCGAGCGAGTCGCCCGCGGGGGAAGCCAGGCGGACCTCGGCGGATGAGGCGAGGGTGAGGCTGCGGGCGCTGCTGAGGATGGTGGTGACGGTGTCGCGTAGGTCGAGGTTGCTGTTGAGTGCCTGACTCAACTCGTACAGTGCCGCGATCTCGTCAGCTTTGCGAGCCTGGCCGTGCAAACGGGCGTTCTCGATGGCGACAGCCCCTTGGCTGGCCAGGCTGACCAGGATGCGCTCGTCACGGCTGGTGAAGGCGTTGGAGCGGGTGCTGACCACGCTTAAGGCGCCGACTAGGGCCTGCCCAATCATCAGAGGCACTACCACCATGGAGCCTCGGGCGGCTGCGCCCGACTCCTCGCCGGACTCCATGGGCGCATAGGGTATGCGAAGCGGTTGGTGCTGCCCGCGCAGACGCTCCGGCAAGTCCACGGAAAACTGGCGAGTGGCGGCTTGAATGAGGTGCGTCGGACCGGCCGTGGCTCTCGGCACAAACGTGTCCCTGGTGTCGTTCGGCACGTGCAGGACAGCCGCCCCGGCAGAAGGCACGTACCTTAAGGCGGTGTGCACTATCATTTCCAGAACCTGATCCAGGCTCAACAACGCGACCATGGTGCGGCCGGTCTCTGAGATGGCCTGCAGCTCGTCCAGGTTGCGGTTGTGCTCCAGGGAAAGACGCATCAGTTCGAGCTCGCCCGCCACACTCGCGGTAAGCAGCGACAGGGCGGGGAGGACAGCCCGTTGTGTCACCGCTGGCTGTGAGCTCAGCAGCGTGAGGGTGCCGTAGGTGTGTCGTGGCGTGCACAGGGGCAAGGCGACCAGGTGGCGCCCGCCGGCAAGCGGACGTTCGACCACGGTGACTGCCTTCGCCGCCAGGTCGCGGGAAGAGGCCGCGGCAGTCGGAAGTGGAGCCTGGCGTGGGGAGCGGACCAGAACGGGTGGAGCAAGCAAGGAGATCTCGACTGCCTCTAGATCGAGCAGGAGGCGGAGACCATCAGCGACCGACTCGGAGTAGCGCACCAGGTTCCCGGCCGGGTCGAGGCTCTGCACCAGGCGGGCAAGACCTTCGACAAGGGCCTGGACGGACGATGTGGCGGCGTCCTGCGTCAGACAACCCTGCCGAGCCGGATCGTCTGTCTCCGGGTCGGCGCGGTCACGAGGCCGGTCAAGGGCGACGTTGATGAGGGAAGCGAGGTCCTCGCCCGCCGAGGGGGTGGCTTCATGGTCGGCCTTCGCCCAGTGCACAGCGGCCTGCTGGCTGTCGCGCACCACGATGAGGCGAGTACTTCCGTCCGCCTGTATGCGGGCGACCAACTCCTCCCAAGGCTCGCGGGAGCTCGCAGGCAAGCCCAGGACGACCAAGTCGGCCTGCTGTTGGGCCAGCGCCTGGCTGATGTGGGCCGGCGTTTCGGCTATCAGCACGTGACACCGGTGGTTGCCCGCCAGGCGGAGCGCTGGGATCAGAGCTTCTTCAGGGATACCAGCTACCAGCAGCCGCGTGGTGGAGTCCGATGCCACGCTTCAGCCCTATGCCCGGAGGCAATAGCCGTGACGAGAGACGGTGACGAGGTAGGTGGGAGACCCGGGCTCGGGCTCGATCTTGGTCCTGAGGTTACGTATGTGCATGCGCACAAGGTCCGGGCTGCCGGTGTCGGACGGATAGTCCCACACCTCCTGTAGGAGACGGTGGGTAGAGAACACTTCGCCCGGGTGGGTCATAAAGTGGTATAGAAGCTCGAACTCGATCGGAGTCAGTAGGGCGGTACGACCCAGCACCTGGACCTCGAAGGTCTTGGTGTTGAGGCAGATATCGCCCACCTTGAGGCAGCCATCGGACCTGGCCTCCTTGGGGGGCTCGCCCATGCGCCGCATTATGGCTTGCATGCGCAGCTCCAGTTCCTGCACGCTGAACGGCTTAGTGATGTAGTCGTCAGCTCCGACCTGAAAGCCCTGAATTCGGTCCTCAGTTCGTCCGCGAGCGGTCAGGAACAGGATAGGGGTACCAGCTAGCAGCGGGTCGTCGCGCATTCGCTGGCAGACCTCGAAGCCGTCCATGCCAGGCATGACGATGTCGAGGATGATGACGTCGGGCTTGATCTGGCGAGCCTGCTGAATGCCCTGCACGCCGCTGAAGGCAAGGAAGACGGTGTGGCTGCGACGCAGAGCGTTCTCGATTGTCTTGGCCACGTCTGCATCGTCGTCGATCACCAGCACTCGCAACGTTCGCCTCCGGCCTGCGCCAAGCGCTCTACAGAGGTGGATGCCACATGGATGGCCTAGTTTAGCACGCATCAAGCCATCCGCAAGTGAGGATCAAGTCACCCGGTTCGCCTGCCGATAGGTTACCGCGTGCACCGCGACGCTTGGCGACGGTACCAGGGGGCAGATTAGGGTGAAAAGAGTACCGGTGAGCGAGCTGCGTCCGGGCCTTCAGCTGGCTCGTGACGTGTCCGACGGCAAGGGCGGGCTGCTCTTGCGGCGCGGCGTCAGCCTCAACTCGTCGTACATTCGCGCTTTGGACGAACGCGGCTTCGCCTGGGTATACGTGGTCGATGAGGTCAGCGACGGCATCGTCGTCGAGGACATGGTGGCGGGATACCTCCGATCGTCCGCCGAGTCGGTCTTGCGATCGCTGGCGGGCCTGCAGAGCGGGATGGCCGGACAGCAGCGTCGGCTGCCGGAGGCGCTGATGGAACAGGAGCTGGGCGACGTGTCGCGAGTGATGGGGCACGTCTTGAGCGCCGGCGTGCTCACTGCTCTGGCCCGCATGGCGTCGGTGGACACGACACTTCTGTTCCATGGCCTCCACACGGCCACGGCGGCTCTGTGGTTGGGGTGGCGCATGAGCCTGAACGAGGGCTCCATGCGGTCGCTGGCGTTGGGGGGTATGCTGCATGACTGCGGCAAGGCGAAGCTGAGTCATCACACCTTCCTGCTTCCGACCCTGAGCCCGGAACAGCAGGCGGACTTGCAGCGCCATCCTCTGCTCGGCCTACAGATGACGCGGGAGCTGGGCGTGGACGATCAGGACGCCATTGCGGCGGTCGCCCAGCACCACGAGAGGCAGGATGGACGCGGCTATCCCCGCGGGCTGCGAGGCACCAACCGGATCGCGAGCGGCTACCAGACCGGACGCATTGCTCTCGCGGCCGAGGTGATCGCGCTGGCAGACGCCTATGCCATGCTCACGACCGAGACACTGGTGACGGCGCCGCTGGCGGCAGGGCAGGTAGCGCGGGCCCTGCATCGGCTCTCGGGCACGGTGCTCAACCGGCAGTTGGTGAGGCACTTACTTGAGGGAAGGCGGCAGGTGCCCATCGGGATAGGCGTGTATGTCGCCTCGGGACGGCACAGCGGATGTCGGGGTACGGTGGTGAGGAACTCCTGCCTGGATCCCGAGCACGTGGTGGTCCGGCTGGTGCAGGACAGCGGCGGAGGGCGGATGCGCCCGGTGGAGCTAGACACGGCCGAGGAGGAGGGTGCGTGCCTACTGGCGGAGCTGAGCTAGCAGCTGAGGTCGGAGCCGGGACAGCTGAGCTCAGACACGTGGCTGTCCTCTTCGCCGATCTGGAGGGCTTCACTCACCTGTGTGAGAGGCTGGACCCAGAGGAAGTAGTCGAGACACTGGACCGAATCTACGACCGACTGGGCGAAGAGGTGGCGCGCTACGGTGGACACATTGACAAGGTGCTGGGAGATGGCCTGATGGTCCTCTTCGGCGCGCCGACGGCTCACGAAGACGACTGCATGCGGGCGGTGATGGCGGGCCTAGCCATGCAACGGGCTGTAGGAGAGCTTCAGCCATGGATCCGCAAGCGCCTGGGCCAGGGTCTGGGGCTGCGTGTAGGGGTGGACGCGGGGCCGGTGGTGTATGGTGCTATCGGCCCGGGTAAGGCGGCCGCCACGGTCATCGGCGATGCCGCCAACGTGGCTGCCAGGCTCCAGCAGGTGGCGGCTCCTGGACAGGTGGTGATCAGCGGCCGAGTGAGGCGGCTTGCCGGCTGGCACATACAGGCCCGTCAGCTGGGCACGGTGCAACTGGAAGGCCGTCGAGCCGCACTGTCGGCGCACTTGGCCCTGGCGCCCTATGTCCCCCTGGCCGGGGATGCGACTAGCCCCGGCGAGACCCTTGTCGGTCGGGCCGCAGAGATGCACATGCTGACGGCGGAGTATGGACGGACGGCGCAGGGACAGACCACCCTGGTGCTGGTGAGTGGCGAAGCGGGAATCGGCAAGACGCGCCTGTTGCGGGAATTTGCCGCTCGTCTAGAGGTTATGGAGGCGAACCTCCAGCCACTGGCGATACAGATACGTAACCGGTGGGAGGTGGGATCGACTTACCGGCCGTGCGAGAGCCTGTTGGGGGCGCTGGGTCTGAGGGTTGGACATCCGGTCCTAGGAGCTACGGCGCTGGACCGGCACCGGATGCAACACGAGGCGCGACCAGGGGCGGGCGCGACGGGAAGCGAGCAGTTACTGGAAGCCTTGGGTGGCTTCTGCCGGCGGATGCCGGTGGTGGTGCTCGTAGACGACTGGGACTGGGCTGAGCCGGGCGATTGCCGCAGGCTGGTGGAGCTGGTCAGAGGAAGCGCCGAATGGCCGGTGATGTTCGTCCTCGCCGGCAGAAGAGTCGAGCTGGAGAAGCTCGCCGAGCTGGCAGCGGTACCTGCCCTCCAGCTGAAGCTACAGCCGCTAGGGACGAGCGACTGCTGGCGGCTTCTTCAGCAGCACCCGGCGGCCAGCGCCCTTCCGCCCGATGCCTGCGAGGCCCTAGTCCGGCGGAGCGGGGGCAACCCGGCCCACCTGATCGAGAGCGTGGAGTCCCTCATCGAGGAGGGGGCGCTGGTAGCTTCCGGAGAGGGATGGGTAGTGCGGGAGGGCCAGGCGCTGCATGCGGTGCCGGAGAGCCTGCGCAATAGCGTGCTATCGCGGCTGGACGCTCTGGAGCCGGCAGCGAAGGAGCTGCTGCGGCTTTGCTCGGTCCTGGGCGACGAGGTCACGGCACCGGTGCTGAGCCAGGTATCCGGCCTGGCGCCGGAGGAAGTGTCCCGGCGGATGGTGCCGTTGCTGGAGGCTGGGCTCCTGGCAGCGGAGGCCACGGAGCGCAAGTACCTCTTTCGCAGCGACCTGGTGCGGAAGGTGGCGTACGACACCATGCTGAGGCGGCAACGACGAGAACTGCATCGCCGGGCGGCTCTCTGCCTGGAGGAGGATCCCGAAACATCCTCTGAGGATCTGGCGCGCCACTGCGTCAAAGCCGGCCTGGCTGACAAGGCCATGCGGTACGGGATCGACGCGGGCGAGGCGTTGCTCCGCCGAGGCGAGCCGGAGAGAGCCGCGGAGCTGCTGAGCGAACTGGAGGGCCTGGTAGGGGATGGCAGCCCAGACGAACGAGTCAGGCTGTTGGAATCGCTTGCTGAGGCGTACATCACGCAGGGGGAGTGCCAAGCTGGCATCGAGCGCCTGCTGGAAGCCCTCGGCCTGGCGCGCGCTCCCTCTGTCCGAGGGCGCCTCATGGGGCAGCTGGGATGGGCGTGCGCCATTCAGGGACAGGCCGACCGGGCCATGCGCCACTACCAGCAGGCCCGCACGCTACTGGATCTCGGCGGCGACAAGTCGGGGCAGGCTATGGTGGCAGCCGGGGTACGCCTCCTGTATGATCGGCCCTGAGTACTCAGAAAGGGCCTCGATTGTGACTCAATGCACTAAGGGTACAGGCGTTGTCAAGCGCCGGTCCATGTGCTATAGTGCGCTTCGTTGTGTCCACTCGACTGGCGGACAGGATGGGCGGTGAAGCTGGACAGGCCTACTTTGCGGGCCCTTGCCGTCGCGGCTCAGCTCGTGACTTCCATTATCGCCTCGATAGCGCTAGCCATGGGTGGCGGCTATCTGCTAGACAGATGGCTGGGCACCCATCCCCTCTTTCTTCTGCTCGGTATAGCGGTAGGAATGGTTGCGGTCTTCTACACGTTGCGCGACGTGAGCCGCCAGTTCGGCCCGCGCGGCGACGATGACCGAAGGGAGAGCTGAGTAGCTCCTGTGGAGGTCGCGGGTTGGAGATAGCGCTCGCTCCGGAGCCGGTGTTCAAGGTAGGTGAACTGATCATCACCAACACCATGATCACCAGTGTGCTGGTGGTGGTGCTCCTCACAGCGGCGGCTGCCGTCTACCGCTCTGTGCTCTCAGTGACTTCGCCGGGCCGATACCAGTCACTGGTGGAGTGGGCGCTGACGTTCGTGCTCAACCTGTGCGAGCAGGCTGCCGGTAGGGCGCTGGGCCGGCGCATCTTCCCTCTCGTCGCTACCTTCTTCATCTTCATTCTGACGGCGAACTGGCTCGGGCTGTTGCCCGGCTCGCACTTCGTCAAGGTGGTGAACTTCGAGGGGCACGAGGTTCCGCTCTTTCGCGCTGCCAATAGTGATCTCAACATGACAGCAGCCATGGCGCTGGTGGCGGTGGGCACCGTGCAGGTACTGGGTGTGGTCTCTCGGGGGTTCGGGGGATACCTGAAGGAGCTCCTCACTCCGGTCTACCTGGCGCCCATCCACCTTATCGGCGAGGTCTCCCGCGTCATCTCGCTCTCCGGCCGACTCTTCGGCAACATATTCGGAGGCGAGGTGCTCATGCTGCTGATGTACACTCTGGTCCCGTACGTGGTACCCGCGGTGTTCTTAGGACTGGAGGTTCTCTTTGGCTTCATACAGGCGCTCATCTTTACCGTCCTGACTGTCGTCTACATAACACTGGCGGCGGCCCCGGAGCACAGGGAAGCGGTCTAAAGTGCGGCCTGGAGCCCGGACAACCTAGACAAACGGGGGAAGCTGAACTCATGGAGCAAGAGGGACTGATCAGGCTGGGAGCGGGGCTTGCCATAGGCCTAGGCGCAATTGGGCCGGGCGTGGGCATTGGCATCGCGGTGGGCAAAGCCATGGAGGCGATCGGGCGGAACCCTGAGGCCGAGGGGGCTGTGCGCACGACCATGATCCTGGGAGCTGGACTGGCGGAGGCCGTGGCCATATATGCTTTCGTGGTCGCTCTCATCCTGGCGTTGGTGATCTAGAGATGAAGTGCTGGCGCGGTGGATAGCGAGGGCGGTAGGGCAAGATGAGCAAACTGGGCATCGACTTGTGGGGTATCCTCTGGCAGCTCGTTGCTTTCGGGATACTCCTCTTCTTCCTTCATCGGCTCATGTATCGGCCCACCCTTCGCATTGTGGACGAAAGGGCAGCACGGGTCCGCGAGGGGATGGAGAACGCAGAGCTGGCTCGGAGGCGGGCCGAACAGGCGCAGCTCGAACTGGATCGCTCCATGGAACAGGCACGCCGCCGCAGTCAGGAGGTGATAGAGGAGGCCACCCGTGCGGGTGAGAAGGTGCGCCAGGAGATGCTGGAGCAGGCCAGGCAAGAGGCAGCACGCCTGGTAGCGCAGGCACGGGAGCAGGCGGAGCTGGAACAGAGGCAAGCTCTCGCTGCCGTGAAGGGCCAAATTGTGGACCTCTCCATTGAGGCTGCTCGCCGAGTGCTTCAGCAGGGCCTCACCGAAGATGTGCAGCGGCGCTTGCTGGAGCAGTTTCTGAGTGAGCAGCAGACGAGCGGTGCGGATGAGGGATAGCGAGCTTACCTCCTCCTACGCCCGCGCCATCTACGAAGCCGCACTCAACCACTGGGTCCGGCACCTCACCCAGTTCAGGGACAACCTGCGGACGGACGAGCCGGCGCGGGCGACCCTCAACGATGAGGGCGTCCCTTTCGAAACGCGTAAGGCCCTTGTCGATCGGATGCTTCCCCCCGACACCGCAGACGAGTTGCGTCAGCTGGTACATACCCTTGTGGGCGAGGGGCACCTCTCCCTCTTGGACGACATAGTGGTTCAGCTCCGGCGCCTGGTTCGTTATGGCCCGGAGGTGAAGGTGGCGACCGTGACCAGCGCTGTCTCACTGGACGAGGAGTTACGATCTCGGATCGAGAAACGACTGATGTCGCGGTACGGTGTCAACGTCGATATCTCCTGGCAGGTAGACCCCGGCTTGATCGGGGGCATCGTTGTGCGCGTAGGGGATGAACTCATTGACTACAGCGTGCTTACGCGGCTGGAGCTTCTCAGACGGGCGCTCAAGGAGCAGCCCTGAGGAGTTCGGCTGCCAGCTGGGCTTACCCATCCTGGAGTGAGCGTGCGCGGCCCGTCATCCTTGGCGGCCGCGCCTCGGTGTTCAAGCTGGAGAGGCTGTGGCTGAGCGCAAGCGTGATCTCAGGCGACGGATGAACACGGTCCTGAACATGGCTGAGTTCACCCGTGCCCTGTACCTGGTCTCGGCAGTAAGGATGCAGCGAGCCAGACAGGCCCTACAGGAGGCCATGCCATACCTGGAGAAGGCCCGCGACTTGAGTCGGCGAATCATGGGGCAGACCGGGTGGGAGGCGCGGCATCCCCTGCTTCAGTCGCGGCCGGTCTATAGAGTGTGCGTCCTTCTCCTCACCTCTGATACCAGGCTGTGTGGGGGATGCAACTCCGGGCCGACACGCATGGCGTTGGCTCTGGAGCAGGACCTGGAAGTTCCGGTGCGCTACTGGGTGGTGGGGCGGCAAGGGGCGCAAGCGCTGCGATCGGCCGGACGGGAGCCGGCGCAGGTGTTTGAAGGGTTACCTCACCGTCTGCGGTTGGAACACGTCACCCCGATAGCCAGGAGACTGATGTCGGCCTTCACCGGGGGTGAGGTGGACGCGGTAGTCGTGGTCCATAATCGGTTCGTGTCGGTTCTGAGCCAATGGCCAGAGGCCACCCCCTTGTTGCCTCTAAGCGGGGAGTTCGTGCGGGCGGCCGCGGAGAACGGCAGGCGAGCGGCGGGGCCCGAAGGCCGTGACCGGTACCGGATGGAGCCGGAGCCAGCGGCCCTGCTGGGAGAGCTTCTCCCTCAGCTGGTGACTGCTGAGCTGTACCACACGCTCCTGCACGCGCGGGTCAGCGAGCATGCTGCCAGGATGCGGGCCATGAAGACAGCCAACAGCGATGCGCTGGAGCTTCACGAGCGACTGCTGAGCCGGTATCGGGCGGTGCGACAGAGCGAGATCACCAGCCAGGCGCGCATCGTGAGCGCAGCTACCGAGGTCTTCCGCCAGCGCCAACTGGCGGCCCAGCCGGAGCTTAAGCTGGTGCCCCGGCGCCTGCGGCAGGCGCGGATCGTTTCCGCCCTGGCGCTGGGCCCTGAGGACCGGACCCTAGTTCGGGAATGGGTGTACCGTCGCTTCGGCCACAACGTGGACTTCGACTGGCAGGAGGATCGGTCGCTGGTCGGGGGAATCAGGATCGAGCTGGACGGAACGGTGATGGATTATACTGTGATGAGTCATCTCGATGCCTTGCGGCGCGAAGTGCTGGAGAAGCTCTAGGGTGCGCCCTCGGCCCGCCGTTCGTTGCGGAGGAGGAATGGCCAAGTGCTGAGAGCCGAGGACATCGTCGCTTCCATCCGTCGTCAGATGGAGGAGTTCCGCCCCCCGATACTAGAAGCCGACGTCGGCGTGGTGACGCAGGTTGGCGACGGGATAGCGCACGCCAGCGGCCTGTCCGGGGCCATGGCGAGCGAGATTGTGCGCTTCGCCAACGGCGTGTACGGCATGGCTCTGAGCCTGGAGCGGGACCAGGTCGGCATCATCATCCTCGGAGATCACACTGGCATCGAGGAAGGAGACGAAGTCCGCGGCACGGGGCGGGTGATTGACGTTCCTGTGGGTGAGGGGCTGCTGGGCCGGGTGGTAGATGCCCTGGGCCAACCGGTGGACGGTCGGGGGCCGATCCGGGCATCGGAGCGGTACCCGGTGGAGCGAGTGGCATACGGGGTGGTGCGCCGAGCTAATGTGGACACTCCGGTTCAGACCGGGCTGAAGGTGGTGGATTCGGTCATCCCGATCGGGCGAGGCCAGCGTGAGCTCATTATCGGGGACCGGCAGACGGGCAAGACCACCATCGCTATTGACACCATCCTGAATCAGAAGGGCAAGGACCTGTTCTGCATCTACGTGGCCATCGGCCAGAAGCAGGCCAATATCGCTCAGGTAGTAGCGACGTTGCAGGACGCGGGAGCCATGGAGCACACCATAGTAGTGGCGGCTCCGGCGGCCGACCCCGCCTCGCTGCAGTATCTCGCTCCGTATTCTGGCTGCGCCATGGGCGAGTACTTCATGGACCGGGGGATGGACGCCCTAGTGGTCTACGATGACCTGCTCAAGCATGCCTGGGCGTACCGAGAGCTATCCCTCCTGCTGCGGCGGCCACCGGGCCGGGAAGCCTTCCCGGGCGACATCTTCTACCTACACTCGCGCCTGCTGGAACGCTCGGCGCGCCTGCACCCAGACTACGGCGGCGGGAGCTTGACCGCACTGCCGATCGTGGAGACGCAGGAAGGTGACATCTCGGCCTACATCCCTACCAACATCATCTCCATCACCGATGGGCAGCTCTACCTGGAGACCGACCTGTTCTACGCCGGCATCCGCCCGGCGGTGAACCCCGGCTTATCGGTGTCGCGAGTGGGTGGCGACGCTCAATCTCCGGTGATGCGCCAGGTGGCCGGGCGCCTGCGGTTGGAGTTGGCCCAGTATCGCGAGTTGTCCGCCTTCGCCCAGTTTGGGTCGGAGCTCGATCCAGCCACCCGCGCTCAGCTGGAGAGGGGCCTGCGCCTGACGGAGCTGCTCAAGCAGCCGCAACATCGGCCCATGCCTCTGGAGGAGGAGGCTCTTGTGCTCTTCGCCGGCATCAGCGGCTGCCTGGACGACGTACCGGTGGAAAGGGTGCGCGATTTCGAGGCCAGCCTGATCGCGTACATGCGGACGGCTCGGCCGGATCTGCTGGACGCACTGGCTTCGGGCCAGAGGCTGTCGCCGGATAGACAGGAGGACCTGCGCCGGGCGATTGAGGAGTTCAAAGCGGCGGGCGTGTACTGAGCGGGCGTACAGGGCCAGGCGAATGGCCGCCTACGTCCCCGCGGTATGTGCGTCAGCCGTGGCCTTGCGACCGGTTGCGTGGGCCATGGCCCCTGCTGGCGAGTGGGGTAGCAGCGGGAAGCGCTCTTGAGGAGGAGCGATGCCCAAGGGCACAGTGGGTAGCATAGTGCAGATCAACGGGCCAGTGGTGGACGTAGCTTTCCCGGAGGATGAGCTGCCGGAGATCTACGATGCTGCCGAGGTGACCGATAACGGCCGCCGAGTCGTGCTCGAGGTTCAGCAGCACGTCGGCCGAGACGTGGTGCGATGCATAGCCATGGACACCACGGATGGTCTGCGACGGGGAATGGCCGCCGTGCAGACGGGAGGTCCGATCACCGTTCCGGTAGGCCCAGAGATTCTGGGACGGTTGTTCAACGTACTGGGCGAGCCCATAGACGAGCGGGGCCCGGTAGAGACCGCCGAACGCTATCCCATTCATCGGGAACCGCCCCCCTTCTCGGAGCAGGCCACGCGCAGCGAATTCTTCGAGACGGGGCTGAAGGTCATTGACCTGATTGCGCCTCTGACCCGTGGGGGCAAGACGGGTGTGTTCGGGGGAGCCGGGGCAGGGAAGACCATCATAATCACCGAGCTCATCCGGTCTATCGCTGTGGAGCACGGGGGCTACTCGGTGTTCACCGGGGTGGGCGAGCGGAGCCGTGAGGGCACCGAGCTCTGGCGTGAGATGGAGCAATCGGGAGTGCTGCCCCGCACCGTCATGGTGTTTGGGCAGATGAATGAATCGCCCGGGGTGCGCCTTCGGGCCGCCCTGACCGGGGTCACCATGGCCGAGTACCTCCGGGACCAGGGCGCTGAGGTGCTGTTGTTCATCGACAACATCTTTCGGTTCGTCATGTCGGGTTCCGAAGTCTCAGCTCTTCTGGGTCGTATGCCGTCGGCAGTTGGGTACCAGCCCACCCTGGGCACCGAGATGGGCGAGCTTCAGGAGCGCATCACCTCCACCCGGCGGGGTGCAATCACCTCGATGCAGGCGGTGTACGTGCCAGCGGACGACTACACTGACCCGGCCCCAGTCACCACGTTTGCTCACCTGGACTCGACGATCTCGCTGGACCGCTCCATTGCCGCGCAGGGCCTGTACCCGGCGGTTGATCCTCTGGCTTCATCGTCGCGCATCCTGGACCCGGCGATAGTGGGGAGTGAGCACTACGAGGTGGCCCGGGAGGTCCAGCGAGTCCTGCAACGCTACAAGGACCTGCAGGATATCATCGCCATCCTGGGGGTAGACGAGCTATCGGAGGAGGACAAACGGGTGGTGGCACGGGCCCGGCGGGTACAGCGCTTCCTGTCGCAGCCGATGTTTGTAGCTGAGAGGTACACCGGGCGGCCGGGCCGGTACGTTCCCATTGCGGAAACGGTGCGGGGATTCCGAGAGGTGCTCGAGGGCAAGCACGACCAGGTGCCAGAGCAGGCGTTCTTCATGCAGGGTGACATCGAGGACGTGCTGAGGGCGGCGGAAGGGGAGCGCTAGCTTGCCAGAAGGGCTCTATCTGGAGATAGTGACGGCAGAGCGGCTAGTCTACTCGGGCCCGGTGACGCTCGTCAGTGCTCCCGGGCAGGACGGGCGGCTAGGGATTCTGCCGGGGCATGCGCCCCTGCTGGCCGCCTTGCGGCCGGGCGAACTCAGGCTGCGGCCGAGAGAGGGAGAGGAGATCAGCCTAGCTATCGGCGGGGGGTTCCTGGAAGTAAGCGACAATCGGGTTGTGATTCTGGCTCGTTCGGCGGAAAGGGCCGCGGAGATAGACGTGGAGCGAGCCCGCCAGGCGCGCGAGAGGGCGCTGCAGCGGCTGCGTGACCGCCACGGCGTCGATGCCGAGAGGGCACGGGCGGCCCTCGCCCGAGCGGAGGCCCGGATCAAGGTGGCTGAGAAACGTCGGACGACGGATGGAGAGCAGGGGAGGTAGACCGCACTTGGCCAAGCGCATCGGCATAGACCTGGGCACAGTGAACGTGATGGTGCATGTATCCGGCAAGGGCATCGTCCTGCACGAACCGTCGGTGGTAGCGATCTCGGTGAAGGAGAACAAGATCGTGGCCATCGGCGAGGAGGCGAGGGAGATGCTGGGCCGCAACCCGGAGAGCATCGAGGTGGCTCGCCCTCTCCAAGATGGGGTCATCGCCGACTACGTGGTCACCGAGGCCATGCTCCGCTACTTTCTCAATCGGGTATGCGGGCGGGTGCGAGTGCGCCGGCCCGTGGTGATGCTTACAGTGCCTGTGGGAGTCACCAGCGTGGAGAGCAGAGCGGTGCGGGACGCGGCCCTACAGGCAGGGGCACGGGAGGCACACCTCATCGCAGAGCCTTTGGCGGCCGCATTGGGCGCGGGCATGCCCATAAGCACTCCCAGTGGCAACATGGTGGTGGACATCGGCGGGGGCACGGCGGAGGCAGCCGTGATCTCGCTCAACGACATCGTGGTCTCGGGATCGGTGCGCGTGGGTGGAAACCTGGTGGATCAGGCAATCCAGGCCTACATTCGGCGCAAGTACAATCTCAACATCGGTGAGCCCACGGCCGAGGAGATCAAGATCAGCATCGGCAGTGCCCTCCCTCCGGACGAGAGCATGTCTATGGAAGTGAAGGGCCGGGATCAGATGACAGGGCTGCCGCGCACCATCAAGGTGAGCTCGTCGGAGGTTACGGAAGCCATGGCGGAGCCGCTGGCGGAGATCGTGGCCATGGTGCGAAGCGTGCTGGAGAGGACGCCCCCCGAGCTGGCTTCGGACATCGTGGATCGAGGCATGGTCATGACCGGCGGGGGCGCGCTGTTGCGCAGCATGGACCAGCTGTTGACGCAGGAGACAGGCGTTCCCTGCTTCGTGGCCGACGATCCCATGGCCTGCGTCGCCGTGGGGGCGGGCCGGGCTCTGGACAACTACGCCATCATGCGGCGGGCGATGGTCTTGCAGTAGGTCTGCGCTGTCCGGATGCCGGCAGAGCCGGTCCCGCCGTCACACCTGACGGCGGGACCGTGCCGTCGTGGGGACGGCGTCAGCGCCTGCTCCCATTCAGGTAGTAGACCATGTGCTGGAGGTGTACCACTGGGTCTATCTGCTGGACCTGGACCCGGCGGGGCACGGTGAGGGAAATGGGAGCGTAGTTGAGGATAGCCTCGATGCCGGCGGCCACCAAGCGGTCCGCCACCGACTGGGCAGCCTGGGAAGGGACGGCCACTATGGCAATGCGGATGTTGCCCTCTTTGACACGCTCAGGAATCTCGTCGGACGAAAGAACGCGGAAGCCGGACATGTCTTGGCCGATCTTGCTGGGATCGCTGTCGAAGACGTGCACGATGTAGAAGCCGCGCTCGTAGAAGCCACCGTAGTGCATCAACGCTTGACCCAGCGCCCCCGCGCCCACCAGCACCATGGGCCACCGGCGGTCCAGCCCCAGAATCCTCTCCAGCTGCGATCTTAGATTGGAGATGTCGTACCCGGTGCCTTGTTTGCCGAATCTTCCGAAGTAGGAAAGGTCCTTGCGGATCTGGGCCGAGCTGAGGCCCAGACGAGCGGCGAGTTCCTGAGAGGAGGTGACCAGGTGTCCCTCCCCTTCCATGTAGCGCAGCGTGCGGAGATACAGAGGCAGGCGGGCTACTACCATGTCAGGGACTTGAGCGTCGGGCATCGGGCCTTTCCTCCCCGAGGTGTAGCGTTGCGAGCACAAGCTGCTGCCGCATGCTAGCATGCTGGCGAAGCCGAGGCAAGCGGCCGCGGAATGACGCTGTAGGGCGGTGGAATGCTCCTTTGACATGGTGCCAGAGGCGGACCGAATGCTGAACGCGAGCACATTCGACGACACGATCGTGGCCGTGGGAACCCCGCCCGGTGCCGGCGGCATCGGCATCGTGCGGTTGAGCGGCCCGGACGCATTGGCCATCCTGCGGTCCCTGTTCCGCCCCTCGAGGACTTCGCCCGACGCCGCCCCGCGGAGGCTCTGCCATGGACACATCGCTGAGCCCGAAGGGGGCGAGGTGGTAGATGAAGTGCTGGCCACATTCATGCCAGCGCCCTACACCTACACTCGCCAGAACGTGGTCGAGATCAATGCCCACGGTGGACCTGTGGTGCTGAGACGCATCGTGGGGCTCTGCCTGCGACAAGGCGCCCGCCCGGCAGGACCGGGCGAATTCACTCTGAGGGCGTTCGTCAACGGGCGCATAGACCTGACCCAGGCCGAAGCGGTGCGCGACGTGGTGTCGGCCCGGACGTTGCTAGCGGCGCGGCAGGCCATCGCCCAGCTCGACGGCGCCCTCGGTGCCCGGGTAGGCCGGTCACGCGACCGTCTGCTCCGCTGCCTGGCAGCGGTCGAGGCATCGATTGACTTCGAAGAGGTGGAGGGGCTGCCAGCGCTGGAGCCGGAGCTCCAGGCCGCCATCAGAGAACTGGAGGAGCTGGCCAAGACGGCGAAGACGGGAATCGTGCGGCGGGAAGGGCTCAGAGTCGCTATCGTTGGTCGTCCGAATGTGGGCAAGTCCTCTCTGCTGAATGCGCTGCTCCGCGCGGACCGCGCCATTGTCACCGATGTGCCGGGCACCACGAGGGACACCGTGGAGGAGGCGGCCGACGTGGGTGGATTGACCGTCGTGTTCGTTGATACGGCCGGCCTAGATGCGAGCGCGACCCAGGACCCAGCCGAACGCCTAGGCCGGGAGCGATCCAGGCGGGCCCTGGCATCGGCTCAAATGGTGCTTCTGGTATTGGACGCCAGCGTCCCGCTGGAGCCGGCCGACCAGGAGATCGCAGCACTGGCCAGCGAGGCACCGGCAGCGGTGGTGGTATGGAACAAGGTGGACCTGGGTGATCTGGGGCAGCCGACGCCTCTGAGCGGCCGTCCTGAGGTGCACGTATCGGCACTGACGGGGCTGGGGCTGGAGACGCTGGAGCAGGTAATTCTGGAGCAGGCCCTGGAGCCTGGATCGGCCCAAGAGGGGCCGGCGCTGAGCTCGGAGCGCCAGCGCCAGGCGGCGATTCGCGCCCTGGAGGCCGCGCGTGCCGCCCTGGCCGGGGTGGAATCAGGCTTTGGGCTGGATGCTGTGGCGGAGGACCTGAGGGCGGCTTGTCGTGCCCTGGGCGAGATCACCGGAGAGACGGTGGAGGAAGATGTGCTGGCGCGCATCTTCGCCACGTTCTGTGTGGGCAAGTGAGAGCCTGAAACCTGGCCGGGCTGGGGTCAGGAAGGCGGCGCAGGTCCGTCAGTCCGTGGTGGCAGCAGTGTGGGGCTAGAACACGTCGAACCAGATCAACAAGCCCATGAGGACGAACAGCCCGGCCGATACCCGCCGCAGCACTTCAGCGGGCACCAATCGGGTGAGGGCTTCGCCGCAGGCCACACCGAGCAGCGTGACCAGGCCCAGAGCCAGGAAAGCGCCCACGAAGACGGGCACGGGAGCCTTGTGCCTAGCGGTCATGTTGATGACGGCCAGCTGGGTCTTGTCTCCCAACTCGGCGACAAGCAGCAGGCCGAACGTGCCCAGGAGCACCTTCCAGTCCATACTGAACTCCGATCCAGTGGGGTGTGCGAGCGCCTCGCCGGAATCGAGACGGCGTGATCCTGATTGCGTAAGCAGACGGCAATTCTAGCCCGGAGCGACAACTGAGGGCAAACGCGGCTCGCCCCGCCCCGGGGAAAGGATTGATGCCGGGATGACGGTCCCCCAAAGGGAAGCGGCCGCTGGGCCTGAGACAGGGCGCCGGGACGAAGCCCGGAGCGAAGCGGCGGCTCGCCAGCGCGACCTCGGTTGGGCACCGGTAGTGGCCTTCATGCTCCTGCACTTCGTGGGAACCGGGGCCTACACCCCCTACCTGCAGCTCTACTTCCAGGAGCGAGGCCTATCGCCCTTGGCCATCGGGACCCTTACCGGCGTCGGGCCGGCGCTAGCGGTGATCATGCCCGTCTTCTGGGGGCTTATCGGGGACCGCTCGCGACGGGCGCGGGGCTTGCTGGCCGCGACTTCGCTCCTGGCGGCAGCATCGTTCATGGGACTCTCGATCGGGCGCAGCTTTGCCGCGTTGCTGGCTCTGTCCGCCCTCTTCAGTGCTTTCTCCCTGGCTAGCGGACCCCTGAGCACCGCTATTGTGTTGGAAGAGGGCGAGCGTCTGGGCTCGGGGTACGGGCCTTTGCGCATGTGGGGCTCGGTGGGGTTCGCGGTCGGCATCCTGAGCGCTGGGCGTCTGGTGTCGGAGCTGGGAACCGGGGCCATCTTCGCCGCCTACGGTGTTCCCACGGTGCTCAGCCTGGTGCCTCTGGTGTGGCTGCGCGAGGCCGGCCTGCGCACTGGCACTCTGACGCTTCGCGCTGCCTGGCAGGTCCTCTCCGATCGTAGGCTGGCGGCCCTTCTCCTGGTAGCTCTGATCTGGCGCATCACCTCGGCGGGCTACTACACCTTCTACACCATTTACATAACGGACATGGGGGCCGGTGCCTCTCTGGTCAGCATCGCCTGGGCGCTGGGGCTGGTGGGGGAGGTAACCGTGCTGCGCCTGTCCGGGCGGCTGGTGGGGCGGATGGGCATCTCGGGGCTGCTAGCCTTGGGGCTGCTCGGCTCGGCGTTGAGGTGGCTCGCCTACGCTGTGGCGCCCGGACCTGGCTGGACGCTGCCCTTCCAGCTGCTGCACGGACTGACATTCGGGGCCACCACCACTGCCGCTGTGTTGGCGGTGGACAACCTCTTCCCCACCGAGTTGCGATCCACGGGCCAGGGAGTGCTGAGCATGGCGATGTGGGGAGTGGGAGGCCTGCTGGGCTCGCTGGCGGTGGGGGCGCTGTTCCAAAGCGTGGGGCCCCGGTGGATGTACGGTGCCAGCGCTGTCGGGGCAGCGCTGACCGGCGCCGCGGTGCTGGTTGCTCTAAGGTTCGCGCCCTCGAAGTCGGGGAGGTAGGCCCGGGTCGGTGCCTTCCCTCAGGGCGCCGCTACACTCTGATGAACCGCCAGCGGCCCGTGCGGTAGCGCAGCACCGTGGCCGTGGCCCGGGCAGCCCCGTCGAGGGTGTTGGCAATGTAGATGCCGGGGAGCCCCCAGCCCAGCACCGGACCGAAGAGGTACGAGAAGGGCAGCCGAAACAGCCAGACGCCCAGGAAGCTGGAAAGCATGGGGAAGCGCGTGTCTCCCGCGCCCCTTAGGCTTCCCGCGGTGACCTGCGCGACGGCCTGGAAGGGCTGGGAGAGGGCCAGGACGATCAACGCGCTCGACCCGATGGCGATGATCTCAGCATCGCTGCTGAACAGGCCCATCACCTGGCGCCCGAATAGTGCCATGAGCCCACCGGCTCCGCTCATCCAGAGGGCGGCCATAGTGGTGGCGTGCCGGGCGGCCCGCTCGCTCAGATCGGGGCGTCCTGCCCCCAGGCACTGGCTCACCATGGCGGTGGCACCGAGGGCAAAGCCCATGCCGGGCTGGAAGGCGAGGGAGATGGCCTGGAAGGTGATGCGCTGAGTGGCGTACACCACCGTGCCCAGGCTCATGGCCACCACGCCGTAGAGCAGGTTGCCTCCGCTGATGAAGAACTGCTCCCCCATGGAGGGCAGGCCGAGGCGGAGCAGGCGCCAGACCATGCCCGGGTTGACGCCCCAGCCGGCCCGCCCCCGAATGGATACGCCCCGATCGCCCCGGACCAGGATGGCGAGCAAGACCGCAGTGCCCACCGCCCGGGCTGCCGTGGCGCCCCAGGCCGCCCCGGCCACTCCCAGAGCGGGGAGCCCCAGGCGGCCGAAGATGAGCACGTAGGAGACGGCCACGTTGATGAAGTTGATCATGCCCGTGACTTTCATGGGCGCACGCGTGTCCCCCGATCCCCGGAGGGCGGCGCTGCACACGAGCATGGTCACCAGGAACACACTGGCACCGGTGACGACGCGAAGGTAGCGGGCGCCCAAAGTCACGACCTCGGCTTCCGCGCCCATGGCCCGGATCAGGCTGTCGGAGAGGAACAACCCGATGGCGGCGAAGAGCAACGAGACCAAGACTCCCAGCGACAGCGATTGCTTGGTGATGTCGGAGGCCTCCTCCGGGCGGCCGGCTCCGATGACTCGGGCAACGAGCACCGTGGTGCCAGTGGTGAGGGCCGCGATGCTGGCCTGGAGGACCAGGAGCAGCTGAGTGGAGGTACCGATGCCGGCTACTGCTTCCGCCCCCAGCCTCCCTGCCATCATCATGTTGGCCGTCCCCAGCGCCGTCTGGAACAGGTTCTCTATGGTGATAGGCCAGGCCAGGGTGTTGACGGCACGAGCCACACCGGATGCCGACTCGGGCACCACCGTTGTGATCTGCCGGCGGGGAGCAGCCGCCGCAGGACGTGCCGGCGCTTGTACCGACGTACGGTCGACCAAAGCTAGGCCTCCGGAATCCCGAGGAGTTCAGTGGCGTCGCTGTCCGGGCGGGCAGACGCAGGCCCAGTTAGCGCCGTCAGACCTCGATGCTTCTCCAGCGCCCCGAGCGGTAGCGGAGGAACTGGGCAATTCCGCGGGCGACGCCGTCCAAGACGTTGGAGATGTAGAGCCCTGACAGCCCCCAGCCCAGCACTGGGCCGAAGAGGTAGCCCAGTGGCAGACGGACGAGCCACACTCCCATAGCGGTGCTGATCATGGGGAAGCGGGTATCGCCCGCTCCCCTGAGGCTCCCCGCCAAGACCTGGGAGACCGCCATGAAGGGCTGAGACAGGGCAATGACCTTGAGTGCGGCGGCGCCCATGTGAATCATCTCGAGGTCGTCGGTGAAGAGGCGCATGATGGGATGGCCAAAGAGGGCCATGACGATGCCCATAGTGCTCATCCAGATGACGGCCATCTTCACGGCGTACCAGGACGAGAGCTCGCTCAGGTCATGTCGTTTGGCGCCCAGACACTGACCCACCATGGCGGTGGAGGCCATGGCGAAGCCCATGCCGGGCATGAAGGAGATGGAGAGAGCCTGGAAGGTGATGCGCTGGGCAGCATACACAGTGGTGCCCAACGAGATGGCGATGACGCCGTATATGAGCATGCCGCCGCTCATCGCCAGCTGCTCGATCATAGAGGGCGTGCCTAGCCGAGTGATGCGCCAGCACGTCCTGGGATGGGGCAGCCAGCCGTCAAGGCCGCGAATGTTGAGGGCACCTTTGCCCCGGACCAGAATCCCCACCAGGATGGCAGTCCCTATGGTACGAGAGACAGCCGCGCCCCAGGCGGCTCCGTCGACGCCCAGAGTGGGCAGCCCCAGCTTGCCGAAGATGAGGACGTACGAGATGGCGATGTTGACCAGGTTGATGAGGCCGGTAACCACCATGGGGGTCCGAGTGTCCCCCGCCCCACGTAGCGCGCCGCTGATGACGAACATGCCCAGCAGCACCACCCCGGAGACCATGGTGATCCGCAGATAGCCCCCACCGAGCCGCACTACCTCCGGCTCGGCACCCAACAGGGCAATGAGCTGGTACGAGTAGTAATACCCGACCACGCCCAGGGCAACTGCCAGTATCAGCCCCAGCACCATGGACTGCTTGGTGATCAGGTTGGCTTCCTCGTCCTGATGGGCCCCGATGGCTCGGGCGATGAGGACGGTAGTGCCGGTGGTAACGGCCCCGAAGGCGGCCTGGAGAACGAAGACGATCTGGGTAGCTGAACCCACACCGGCGATGGCGGCTGCGCCCAGGCTTCCCACCATCATCATGTTGGCGGTGCCGAGTGCAGTCTGAAAGAGGTTCTCGAGGATGACAGGCCAGGCCAGCGAGTTAACCGCGCGCCCGACCCGGTCGGCCGACTCGGGGACGGCCACCCGGCGAGCGGGCCTGACCGGTGTGGCCACAGCAGTTTCTGTCTGTGCGGGCATCTAGGCCGTACCACCCTGTCGGCGCCGACGCCACGGCCGAATGCGCGTGGGCCCTCCGGCGGGCCATGCTACTCCCGTTTGGGCCGTGTTCCAGGACGACGCGGCAGGTTCTCCTTTCTCTTGGCTCTGCCACTGGCTTGCGAGCGAAGCTGGCCGCAGCCGGCCCGGATGCGGACCCCGCGGCTATAGCGAACAGTACAAGGTATTCTAGACCGCCGCAGCACATTGCGAAAGTGCTCGATGGCGTCCGGTGAAGATGGCCGCAGGTCGCACCCCGGCACAGGGTTCAGGGGAATCAGGTTGACGTGGGCGGGAAGCGCCCCGATGAGGGAGACCAACCGACGAGCGTGCTCGACGGAGTCGTTGACTCCGGCCACCATGACGTACTCGAAAGTGATCCGCTGGCGCCGCACTCGGGCGTAGGTCTGACAGGCTGAGATCAGCTGGGGGAGCGGTACGTCCCCAGCCAGCGGCATCAGCCCCCGCCGCGTCTCCTCGTCAGCCCCGTGCAGGGAGATGGCCAGCCTCACCGGATAGGGCTGGCTGGCCAGGCTCACGATGCGGTCGGGGAAGCCGACGGTGGACACAGTGATGCGTTGGGGGCTGATGGAGAGGCCGGAAGGGTCGGCCAGCCGAGCGATGGCCAGCAGCGTAGCGTCGTAGTTGAGCAGGGGCTCGCCCATGCCCATGAACACCACATTGGTGACCCGGAGCGCGCGCGGGGCCAGGAGCCGACCGAAGTGCACCACCTGGTACACGATCTCGCCGGCAGTGAGGTTGCGGCGGAACCCGGCCCGACCCGTGGCGCATATGGTGCAGCGCATCGGGCAGCCCACTTGGGTAGAGACGCACACGGTATGTCCGTGAGGCTCCTCCATCAGCACCGTCTCGATGGTCTCTCCGTCAAGCAGGCGAAGCAAGTCCTTGCGGGTGCGCGAAGCCTGATCCGCCGTGGAGTCCACCAGCTCGGCAGGCCTGAGGGTGTAACGCCGGGCCAGCTCCCGTCGAAGGGCAGCCGGGAGGTTGGTCATGGCTTCGAAGTCGGACACCAGGTGCCGGTAGGCCCAGCTCCACACCTGGCGGACGCGATACTGGGGCGCTCGCAGATCCCTGAGTACCGGTTGCAGTTCTTCCTGGGACAGATCGTAGAAACTGGCCGGATGCCCGGTCTGGCTGTCGCTCGGTCGTGTGCCCTGGTCAGGCAGGATCACCGGGCCTTCCACGCGCGCAAGAGATCGAAGGAATCGGCAAACACGGCGTCAGGCTTGGGTGCGAAACCGGCCAGGTCCTCTTCGGTGCTCACGCCCGAGAGCACGAATACGGTCACCAGCCCGGCGCGGTGGCCTCCCAACACGTCAGTCTCGAGACGGTCTCCCAGGCAGGCGACCTCCTGGGCGGGAAGGCCGAGCTGGGAGCGAGCCCAGTCGAAGATGCCCGGCTGGGGCTTGCCGATGACCAGCGGTTCGACGTCCGTGGCCGCCTGAAGGGCGGCCAGTATGGCGCCGTTGCCCGGGATCTCGCCTGCCGGGGTGGGCAAGGTGCGGTCGGGGTTGGTGCCTATGAACTGAGCGCCCCGGCGAATCGCCAGGGTCGCATCCTGGAGGTGCTGGAAGGTTAGCTTCCGGTTGAGCCCGACGGTCACGTAGCGGGCCTCCCGGTAGTCCTCGGTGATCCGTACCCGGCTTCGCCGCAGGGCCTGGAGCAGGCCGTCGGACCCGATCACGTATACGGGCGAGCCTGGTTCGGCGTTCTCGTCCAGGTAGGCGGCGGTGGCCAAGGCAGAGGTGAGAATCTGCTCCTCGGGCACGGTAATGCCCATGGCGGAGATCTTCCGGGCGTACTGGCCTGGCGTAAGCGCCGAGTTGTTGGTGAGCAGCAGGAAGGGCACGCCCTCCTCCGAGAAGGCGGCCAACAACTCGCGAGCTCCGGGGATGGGCTCGGTGTCGCGGTACAGGACCCCGTCCATGTCTATGATCCAGCCTTTGACGCGCTGCAGCGGGGAGGTGTGAGACGACTGAGGCAAGATCAGCTCCTTCGGATGATGTACAGATAGGGTCGCTGTCCGAGCAGGTCTATCACGAAACAGCGCTCGATACGCAGGCAGGCCAAGTCCCTCAGAGCTCCGTCCGTCACGTCCCGCAACGGGGTAAGGAAGGTGAGGCGGCCGTCCCGGCAGAGGACGCGGGCGGCCTCGGCCAGGATGCCGCGGTACAGGGTGCCGAGGTCCTGCTCCGGCCGCATCCGGATGCCGTGGGGCGGGTTGCAGGCCATGGCGTCCACGGAACCGGCAGAGAGAGGGAGCGACGTGGCATCCCACCGGAGGATGCCCCGTGGCTTGTGCCGGGGGCCGAAGTTGGCACGAGCGGCCATCACGGCCTGGTGGTCCGAATCGCCTGCCAGGATGATGGCGTAGCGCCAGTTCTCAGCCCTCTCTAGGGGGATGCTGCCCGAGCCGCAGACCGGATCCACGAACAGGTCCCGCGCCTGGGGCCTGGTCAGGTGGGCCATGGCGTAGGCGACGGGTCCGGGAAGGGAAGCAGGGAGGCTGACAGCTCGCTCCCGGAGGCCGACCGGTCGCGACGTGAGGGCCAGGCAGAGTCGAGCCTGCTCCCCCTCCAGGTGGAGCCAGAAGCGCAGGGCTGGGGAGGAACCTCGAGCCGGCCGCAGATAGAGATGGGCTGCAAGTCCCTCTCGGGTGACCTGAAGCACATCGGCACGCCTGTAGGCGCGCCGGCCCCGCATGGAGCAGGTGACGCCGAAGGTAAGGGGGCGACGCGTGCTGAGCCCAACCTGCCTCAAGCGGGCTATCGCCGGTCCTAGGTCGGTGCGGGCCACCGCGGCAGCGAGCGCGCGTAGGTCTCGGTAGTAAGGGCCAATGCCGCCAACCTCCCGGACCACGACCCAGGCGTCGGAGATGGAGCGCATGGCGGCCAGGTCGGCGGGAGGGCCGGCGTAGGAGACCCGGATCTCGGTGCTTCTCCGGGCTCTGAGGGAGGAGCCGGGAGCGCGAGCGGGCAGTTCCTCCACTGCTACCACGTCCAGGCCCATGGGCATGGTGAGCAGGTAATCGAGGTCACCGGTTCTCTTTTCGCTCGTCATGCCGGTACTCGATAACTATGGGAGTGCCAGTGAAGGGGTACTGCTCCCGGATGCGGTTCTCGATGAAGCGGGTGAAGCCAAAATGTGCCAGGCGGCGGTCGTTCACGAAGAGCACGAAGGTGGGCGGGTCCACGTCCGCCTGGGTGGCGTAGTAGATACGCAGGCGCCGCCCTCCCTTGGACGGGGGGTTGATGCGGGTAACGGCCTCCCGGATGAGCCGGTTGAGGGCAGCCGTGGGCACGCGCTGGTGCCGTTGCTGGTAGACCTCCACGGCCGTCGCCAGTGCCTGGAAGACACCCTTGCCGGTCAGGGCGGAGGCAAAGTGAACGGGTGCATAGTCGAGGAAGCGAAGCTCGGCCCGAATCTGTCGTAGAGCATCGGCGCGCGCCTGCTCTCCCGCGGGGGCCAGATCCCACTTGTTGACTACTACGACCACGCTCTTGCGGGCCTCCAAGATGTACCCCGCCACGTGAGCATCCTGAGCGGTGACCATCTGGGTGGCGTCCAGCAGCAGCAAGGCCACGTCGGCCCGCTCGACAGCGCGCAGGGCTCGGAGGACGCTGTACTTCTCGATGCCGGGCTCGACCTTGCCTCGGCGGCGTATGCCCGCTGTGTCTATCAGGGTGAGAGTCTGGCCCTGGAAGGAAACCTGGGTGTCGATGGCGTCGCGCGTGGTTCCGGGTATGTCGCTGACGATGACCCGTTCCTCTCCCAGGATGCAGTTCAGGAGCGAGGACTTGCCCACGTTGGGCCGCCCGACGATAGCGATCTGGATCCCTTCCGCCTCGGCCTCCTCGGTGGGAGCCGTGCTTGCCAGCCGGGCCACGATCTCATCCAGCAGATCCCCGGTGCCGGTGCCGTGGATGGCAGAGACGGGAAAGGGGTGACCCAGGCCGAGGGCGTAGAACTCGGCGGCCGATTGCCTCACCGCTGGGCTGTCGGCCTTGTTGGCGGCCAGCAGGACGGGCTTGTCGGTGCGGCGGAGTATCTCGGCTACTGCTTCGTCGGCGGCGGTGAGCCCGGCGGCGGCATCCACCACGAGCACCACCAGGTCGGCCTCTTGGATGGCGATCTCGGCCTGGGCCTTCATGGCCTGGACGTAGGGTACAGAGCCAGCCGCCAGGGGCTGCCACTGGCCTTCAGCGCCCGAGGCGGGGATGACCTCCATGCCGCCGGTGTCAACCAGCACGAACTCGACGCCGGCCCACTCGGCCTCGCCGTACAGACGATCCCGGGTGGTGCCGGGGGTGTCCTCGACGATAGCCTGCCGGCGCCCGACCAGTCGGTTGAACAGGGTGGACTTGCCCACGTTGGGCCGTCCCACTAGAGCCACGATAGGTCTCACCATTGCCTCACCAAACGACGAGTATACCACAGGCGCTGTGGGGGAGCAGTCCGGGGTCTTGTTCGGTGAGCGAGGAAGCGACGCCGGGAAGTGCCAGGTCCAGAGGTGGGTTCTGATGGCGGCGGTCGGCGCCGACAAGCGCTAGGCAATGGCGAGGGGGACCATGCGCGACGCAGGAAGGCTAAGCGCCCACCGGCCGGTGGGCGCTCTTCCGGGGATCCAGCAGTTGTGCTGGTCTCAGCTGATGGTTGCCTCCAGGGTACCGATACCGTCAATGCGGGCGGCGAGTTGATCGCCGCTCTTGAGGAACACTCCTCGGGCGCTTCCGACGCCTGAGGGCGTCCCGGTCATGATGAGGTCGCCCGGCTCGAGGGTCATGATCTTGGAGGCATAGGAGACGATCTCATACACGTCGAACACCATGTTGGCCGTATTGCTCTGTTGCATCACCTCGCCATTGACGGAGAGGGAGATGTCTGCCTGGGTGGGGTCGAAGGTGCCATCGTTGGGGACGATGCAGGGGCCCACCGGGGCGAAGCCATCGTGCCACTTGCCGCACAGCCACTCGTGGAAGGCGGTGCGTTCCTGTTCTACACGATTCGGGTTCAGCCGGAGCCGGCGGTTGCTGATATCCAGCCCTACGGTGTACCCGGCGATGATGTCGCTGGCGTCTTCTGCGTCCACGTCCTTGGCGTAGGCCCCGATGACCACGGTGAGCTCTACCTCCCAGTCTATGTGGTCGGGGGAGTTTGCCGGGAGAGCGATGGCATACCCGGCCGGCCGCACTGTGGTCGTCGGCGGCTTCATGAAGAAGAACGGAAAGGTCTGCTCCTTGCCAATTGGCGTCCCACCGCTCTCCTGGACGTGCTCGGCGTAGTTCCCGGCTAGACAGAGGACCTTATGGGGCATGGGCACCGGCAGATCCAACCATACGTCGTCCAGGGAGATGCGCAGTTCCTCCTCTGACTCACTGGTGTCTGCCAGAAGCTCCAGCTGCTGGAGGATCTGGTAATTGGCCCAGTGAGGAGGCAGGTAGCTCAGCACTTCTCGAGAGGGATCGGGTAGCAGCGGCAGCGACCCGTAGGCTGCCATGTGGTTGAGCAGGTGCATGTTGGATACTGGCACGGCCCAGTCGTCGTAATAGAAACACAGGGCGGGCTCAGTGCCTACTGGCCGGATGCGGCACAGTCTCATGATAACCTCCTTAAGCCGCAATTGGCGGAGCTGGGATCAGGGATTGTACACCCAGTCCACGATGGCCACCTGCCGGCCACCCTCGCCCGGCTGGCAGCGATCGGGAGTGAACTCCACGGTAAGGCGAGGCGATATTATCGTCCCGGTTGCCTGATCTGTCAGGGCCAGGTGGAAGCTCTCCGTCTTCTCATATGGGCCCGGGTAGAGGTAGAACTCATAGTATCCCTCGCCGTGTCCCTCCCCGGCTGCCTCCGAGCTGACTACCCTCTCGAAACCATAGTCGTTCCACAGCTTGAGCGTCTGGCCGGGGACGAGATTGCCGTAAGCGTCATATACGAAGCCCTGCACCGCAGTGCGCTCGCAATTGGGCTCGTAGCGGATGGGCCCGCGAGGCACGTACTGAGGCTTAGGGGTGGGCGTCGGAGAGGGCACAGGAGTGTCGGTGGCCGTCGGGGTGATGGTAGGTGTGTCCGTCGGCGTAGGCGTTATGGTGAAAGTAGGCGTCACGGTGGGAGGCGGCGGGGTGTCCGTCGGCGTAGGTGTTACCGTCGGCGTGGGAGTCCAGGTGGCGAAGGGAGTTGAGGTGGAGGTGGGCCGGCCGCCGGCCAGGCTTATCCCCGGGGGACGAGTGGCGTCGAGCCCTGAGACGCTGCCCGGCCCCTGGGGAGGCTGCCAACCTGAACTCAGCGCCTGGCGGATTCGAGCCTGGTTGCTGAGGACTATGATGACCGCTGAGAGAAGAGTGACGAGAGCCAGCCCCAGCGCGCCGAGGCGAACCCAACGTCGCCTGCCCTCCTCCGGCACTACGGCCGCCTCCCAGCCGTAGCGCTCGTACAACTCGGGCAGGCGGCGCCCCGAGATGGGTGCAGGCAGCCGGACTCCCGGGTCATTGAAGCGCGGGCACTCGACGTGCCTGGGTGAGAGGCAGTAGCTCTCCTGGTCGTCAGGGTGGATGGGCAGCGGGTCCCCAGCACGGTGACAGCGGTGGATAGGCGTGGCGTACACGAAGAAGGAGTTGTGGTCCTGTGGGAGCCCGAGATAGGGGCAGTACCGGGAGTCTCGCTGGGCCATCGCCTCACTTCACCAACTGGAAGTTGACCTCGATCACGACCTGACCGGTGAAGTCGGGTTCGTCCGTGTCTATCCACACCTGCTCGGACGTGGTCTTCGGGGCCACCACGGAGAGGTTGAACTGCCCCCGGCTGAGGCAGAACTCGTAGGTTCCATCCGGATTGATCGGTGGCCATCCCTCCTGCCCCACAACCAAGCGGTTGTCGGGCCACCAGTCGACGGCAACGGCTACCCCTGGGGTGATGTTGTTCCCGTCCTGATCGAAGACTCGGCCGAACACGCGCGCGCACACGTCCACGCCTCCGGGGAGCAGAGTCTTGACCGGCTCCCCCAGCTGGACGAAGTCGTAGGGCGAAGGCGGACGCTGGGTGGGATAGGGCGTGTAGGTGGGATAGGGGGTGTAGGTGGGCGCCTGATAGTCGGTGCCCGCGGCCGAGGTCCCCGGAGGCGCCGGCGTCCGTGCAGCTGCCCCCGGCCCCGGGGTGGCCTGAGCCAGGCCAGCCGTAGGCGAAGACAGAGGGGACTCGAACAGGGGCGACTCGAAGGTGGTGGTGGCGACGCTGCGCGTCGGCACCGCGGTCCAGGTGGGAGTGAAGGCCGGGACCGTGACGGCACTGGGCGGGGCAGGGCTGAGGGCTGCCGAGGTGGGCGTGCTGGTCGGTGGCGCGGCGGGCGATGAAGGCGGCAGGTTGGCCTCGGCTGGCTCCGGAGTGGAAGGCGCAGTTGCCGTCCAGGTGGGGAAAAGCGTGGCGGTAGCGGTGGCTGTGGACGCATCCTCTCCGCCCGCGGCAGCGGCCAGGGCAGTGGGCAGCGGCGGCGAGATCATATGGCGCACGAGGAGTCCGGCCGCGACGACTGCAGCCACGAACAGCAAGACCATGGGCGTGACGTAGGCCATGAATCGCCGAGCTGGAAGCCCCAGGATGCGGAGCGAACGGCGCCGGCGGCGACGGGCGCGGTCCGTCGGAACTGGTAAGGCCGAAGCGTCTGTCAAACGGGGGCAAGAAACGTGCAGAGAGGAGAGGCAGTACTGCTCCTGATCCTGCCTCCGAACGAGCAAGGGCTGCTCCCACCGGTAGCAGCGGTGCCGTCTGGTGGCTTGGTGATAGAAGGAGTTGCGGTCATCCGCCTTGCCCAGGTAGGGGCAGTGGATGTAGTCCATGGCTTCGAAGTCGGTCATCGGCTTTGGGCTGCCTTCTCCCCGGGTTCGTGCATGCGGCCTACCACCGGGATCTCCTCGGGGACTTCTCCGGGAGCGCCGTAGTAGTAGCCGTAGTAGTAGTGGGAGTAGTAGTAACCCAGGTCGGACTGGCGGACCTTGTTGAGTACAGCTCCGATGATGTCCACGGCGCTGCGCCGCAGGGTCTGGTACGCCTTGACCACCAGGTCGCGCCTGGTAGTGCGTGCGGCGGTGACCAGCAGAGCGGCGTCGGCGTGTGTGGCCAGCAGAAGCGCATCAGTCACCGACAACACCGGCGGGCTATCTAGGATGAGCATGTCGCACAGCTCTTTCACTCCGGACAACAACTCCTGAGCCCGTTGGGAGGCAAGCATGTCCAGCGGATTGGGCGGCAGCGGCCCGCTAGTGATGACACGCAGACCGGGAACATCGGTGTCGTGGAGGGCATCGGTCAGGCGCAGGTTTTCGTCCATGATGAGGCTAGTGAAGCCGACCCGGTTGGGCAGGCCGAAGAAGCGATGCAAGCTCGGGCGGCGGAGATCAGCATCGATGAGAATGGCCGTCCGGCCTTCCTGGGCTACGGCGACGGCCAGGTTGGAGGCCACGAGGCTCTTCCCCTCACCTGGCTGAGCGCTGGTGATGAGAAGACTGCCACGGCGCATGTCAGGACGAGCGAAGCGGATGTTGGTTCTGAGGGTGCGGAAAGCCTCGGCCACCGGCGAGCGAGGGTAGTTGCGGGCCACCAGCCGCTCGATAGGGTCGTCTTCGGTGTCCTGACCGCCGATGCGAGCCACGGCACCCAGCACAGTAACCCCCAGAGTGTCTTCCAGCTCCTCCGGGGTGGCCACGGTGTAGTCTAGCGACTCGGGAACTAGAGCTAAGGCCAGCCCTATCACCAGCGAAACGCCCAGGCCCAGCAGAAGGTTGGTCATGAAGGGGCGAGGCACCGGCGCCAGAGGGACTGCAGCCGGGTCCAGCACCGACACGACATAGGGGGATTCGGCTGCGCCGGAACCGTTCAGCTGCAGGAGCCATTGGCGAAGCGAGTTGACGGTCTCCTGAACAGAGAGAAGCTGGGCCGACAAATCGGCCAGGCCCTGGTCGCGACTGGGCGACGGGGGCTGAGAGCGGTACTCGGCCAGACGTACCCTCAGCTCCTCGGCCAAGTCGAGGTAGAAGTTGAGCTCGTCGCGGGCGCTGGCGGCCAGGCCCGCCAGCTCCTGGGAGTAGGCCGGCTGCACCCCCGTGACAGCCCGGGTAGGGCCGCTAGTCTGTGCAATGAGGGTGTGGGCCACTCCGTTAGCCACTCTCTCGGCCTGCTGGGGATACTGCGACGAGGCGCGGATGCGCAGCAAGTGAGTGCCGGGCACGTGCCAGACCACCACGTGACGGAGGAGATCGGCCGGCGTCATGGTCAGTTCCGAACGCAGGATCACCTCGCCAGCGAAGGTCTGGGTGCCCATGTAGGCCACCAGAGTGGGCGCCAAGGCATCGGCCAGCTCAACGGCGACCTGAGGATCGGCGGTAGGATTGGTGCTGACGATAGAGACGGTGGCTTCGGCGGAGTAGGTGGGCGGCTGAGCCAGGGTGTACCAGAGTGCGATGGCGGCGCCCACAAGCAGCGTGAGGGCCAACAGCCAGGCCCTGCGTCTGAGAGCTTGCCAAATGTAGCTCGGGCTCATACTTTCGCGCCCCTGTGGGCAGATATGAGGACATGAGCAATTGTAGAGTCACACCTTAGCCTGGGCAACCGACCGCCGCGCCGTTGCGGCGGGAGTACGTCTGCACTGGACCGGCCAACCGCTGGCCCGGGCCGGTCTGCTATGCTATCCTCGGCGAGCGTCCGGAACGGGCGGGGAGGTTTGCTGTGAGAGCGGTGGTCATTGACGGCTTGGGCGAGATTTCGGTGCGGGAGGTGCCGTTCCCGGCACCCGGCCCCAATGAGGTTACGATCAAGGTAGAGGCCTGTGGCCTCTGTGGAACCGACGCTCACATCTATCATGGTGAGTTCCTGTCCTCGTATCCCATCATTCCTGGGCATGAGTTCGCGGGCACCGTTGCCGAGGTGGGCGACGCGGTGACGGATTGGGAGGCAGGAGCGCGCGTGGCGGTGGATCCCAGCGTCTTCTGCCACGACTGCTTCTTCTGCAAGAGTGACCGCGGCAATCACTGCCTCAGGTGGAACGGGGTCGGGGTCACCCGAGCCGGAGGCCTGGCCGAGTACGTGGCCGTGCCCGGCGCCAACCTCTACCGGATAGATGAGTCGTTGACCTTTGAGCAAGGGGCGTTCATCGAGCCGATCTCGTGCGTGGTCTATGGGCTTCGGCGCCTGAAGCCGCAGGCGGGCGATCAGGCGCTGGTCTTTGGGGCCGGGCCCATCGGTCTGCTGCACACACAACTCCTGGCGCGCGGTGGCACGAGCGCGGTGACGGTGGTGGATCTGGAGGAGGACCGGCTTGAGCAGGCGCTGAAGCTGGGCGCGCGGCACACCGTCCGGGCCGGGCCTGAACAAGATGCTACGCTCAAGCGGCTGGCTCCGCTGGGCTTCGACCTAGTGGTGGATGCAACCGGTGTGCCACAGGTGGTGGAAAGCACCTTCAGGTACGTGATGCCTACCGGGAAGATCATGTTCTTCGGCGTGTGCCCCAAGGAGGCCACCATCCAGGTATCGCCTTTCGACGTGTATCAGCGGGATCTCGAGATCTACGGTAGCTTTGCCCTGCGCTATACCTTCTACTACGCCCGCGACCTGTTGACCAATGGCGCGGTGCAGGTCGAGCCGCTGATATCGCACCGGGTGGGCCTGGAGGATGCCGCCGCCGCTATCGCTGACCCCGGCCGGTTCCCGGGACGAATGAAGATGATGGTTCACCCGGTTGACTAAGGGAGGATGGGATGCCCGAACTGCTTGAGCCGGTGGTCGTGGCCGGCATGAGCCTTCGCAACCGTCTGATGCGTTCGGCCACGGCCGAACGCCTGGCCGAACCCGACGGCACCCCTCTGCCCCAGTTGGCCGACATGATAGCATCCCTGGCGCGGGGAGGCGTTGGTCTGATCGTACTGGGTCATACCTTCGTGCGCCCGGATGGCAAGGCCAGCAGAGGGATGGCGGGGATCTGGCGCGACGATCAGGTGCCGGCCTTCAGCCGCGTCGCTCAGGCGGCGCACGAAGAGGGCAGTCGGGTGGCGGTGCAGATCAATCACGCCGGGCGGCAGGCGAATCCAGAGCTGATCGGCGGCCAGCCCATTGCGCCTAGTACTCTGGCGCCGTCCGAGTGGACGCCCGTCGCCCGAGGCCTGGAGGCCAGCGAAATACCCGAGCTGATCGATGCCTACGCCCAAGCAGCCCGTCGAGTGAAGGAGGCCGGTTTCGATGCCGTCCAGATCCACGGCGCCCATGGCTATCTCATCGGCCAGTTCCTCTCGCCCCACGCCAACCGCCGGAACGACGAATGGGGCGGCAGCCTCCAGATCCGGTCGCGATTCCTGCGTGAGGTGGCGCACGCGGTCCGAGCTCAGGTTGGCGCCGGCTACCCCGTCTTGATCAAGCTAGGGCTGGCGGATTTCATCCCAGGGGGGCTGCTGCTGGAGGAAGGTCTGGCAGTGGTGGAGCAGCTTGCCGAGATGGGCCTGGACCTGGTGGAGATCAGTGGCGGTGCCGGCGCGGGGAACGCGCGGGAGGGGATCCGTCGCCCGGAGGATGAGGCCTACTTCCTGCCTTGGGCACGGGAGGCCAGGCGGCGGACCGACCTTCCACTGGCCCTGGTGGGCGGGTTCCGATCGCTGGCTGTGATGCAAGGGGCGCTGGACGAGGGAGCGGCGGACCTGATCAGCCTGTCTCGGCCTCTCATACGGGAGCCCGACCTGCCCCTCAAGCTGGCTCGGGGGGAGTCAGTCCGGGCGGCATGTGTCTCGTGCAACCTGTGCAGCAAGAACAACCAGGAGCCGACTCGCTGCTGGGCGAACGGAAGCCTGGTGAGTGGCAAGTGGTGAGAAGGGGGGTGCGATACATGGCCAGTCAGGCATCACGTGTCGCCCGTTCAGTACATCACGCCCATTACGGAAGACGACGGAGGAGAGAACCATGTGCCAGCCGGCTTACGAGGTAGTGGAGGAGGTACTGCTGGGGCGACGCAGCGTGCGGTCCTATGCTGCCGAGCCAATACAGGACGCCGTCCTGGCCCGGATTCTGGAGGCAGCGCGGCAGGCGCCCTCGGCAGCAAACCGACAGCCGTGGCGCTTCGTAGTGGTGCGGGACCCGGACCGGAGGCGAGCCCTGGCCGAGGCCTGCAACGGTCAGATGTGGCTGGCGGATGCCGCGGTGTTGGTGGTAGGCGTCGGGCTCCCCTCGGTTAGCCCCAAGTGGTACGCGGTCGATGTCGCCATCGCCATGCAGAACCTGGTCGTGGCCGCGACCAGCTTCGGATACGGGACCTGCTGGATCGGTGCGTTCAATGAGGACAGGGTGAAGGAACTGCTCGGCATCCCGGCCGAGGCCAAGGTGGTTGCCATCACCCCGATTGGCGTCCCCAAGGGCGACCGGCCCGCGGCTAGAGCGAGGAAGGACTTCGCCCAGGTCTTTGGTGAGGAGACCTACGAGCGGGGGCTCGTGTTGAGCTAGGCCCGGGAGCCGCAGGACGCCAGAGCTCGAGGCGGCTCAGGGTCGCTACTGGCCCCTGCTCTCCAGTGGCAGCTTGCCCTGCTCAGCCGCCATCGACGCGGGCTCGAGGCGTGTTCCCGTTACCGGGTCGTAGAGGCCAACCTGGATCTTCAGACCGACCGGGCAGGTGCCGACCCCTCCCAGGAGGAGCCGGTGCCGGTCGTCCACGTACTGGCCCGGCAGCCAGGCGGTGGTTGGCTGCGCGCCTGGCTCCAGGTCCGACTGGGCTCGGATCTCTTCGTCACAGGTGAGGTGGACGAAGGAGCGGTAGCGAGTGCCCGTGGTTCGCTCGGCGCGCCAAGCGAGGCGTACCTCCATCTCGTCATGGCCCGCTAGACACTCCGGACTCAGGTCCGGGCACGGCGTCAGCTCGAAGCCGACCAAGGTGGCCAGGTCGCCAAAGGCGACCGAGGTGGCATTCGGCATCTTCGGGGCCCTGAAGTCCCGTTCGACAGCTACTACCTCGAGTTCGCCCAGCATGACCACGTCCGAGGAGCCCGCGGGCAGCCGCTGGCGGGACTCGGGGTCGAGCAGGCCCGCTACCAGAGTCAACTGCCCGGACGGGGCGTCTGCCGGGAACAGGAGCGGCTGCGGATCCCTGACCAGCACTCCCGAGGGCCAGTGCGTTGGAGGCCACAGCCCATTGGTGATTCTCCTCTCCGCGGCTGCGATCACCCGTCCATCTCGACTGAGAGCCTGCACAAACAGGACCGGTTCGCGCTCGACAGGTCCGATGGCAGTCCACCAGAGGTCGATGGGGAGTTCGCCTCCTTGAGGCACGAAGGTCGGCCAGTCTCCCCGTCCTCTCAGGACAATCGCTTCTGCAAATGGCACGTCGAGTGGTTGGGCTCCCAGATCGGACAGCGGGGGTGGCGGTTCCTCGGAGGGCGTGATCTGGACAGTACCGAGCACGAGGGAGCGATCGCCCGGTCGGGACGACTCGGGCTCCAGCTCGATCCCATCACGGGAGATCGTTAGGGCGAGCGACAGGGCAGTGGCTGGTGTCCCCCAGGGCACTAGAAGCGCCCGGCGCTGACGGGCGTACGTCGGAACGAAGTCCTGGGAGGCCCAGACCCGTCCGAGGTGATCCACCAGGCGAAGGCTTGCCTCGACCCCACCGAGAGGAGCAGTGGGGGCCCAGTCCAGCTCTACCATCACGGTCCCCGAGCCGGCCTGGGCCTGGCGGGACAGGCTGGACCGGGCCAGGACGGGCCCGTCGCGAATTGCCCCGGAGGCTCCTTGCGCCAGCTGCGATCCCGCCTCGGCGTAGGCGAGCAGGAGGGTCTCGCCGTCTAGCCAGCCGGCGTAGGCCTGGGCGGCGGTGCGGTTCAGGTCGGCCGCGATGTCGGATTCCAGAATGCGCCCGAGCGATTCGTGGCTGGGGAACCATAGGATGCGGCTCCCCGCCAGAAGCTCCGCCAGAGACCGGGCGCGGATGTCGGGATCGGCCCAGGGGTCGGTGGGCACCAGCACCGGGTGGCGGAGGCGAGGCGGTAGATAGGCGATGGCGTAGCCGTACTGCCACGGGTGAACGCATAGGATGACGTCGCGGGCCGAGCCCGAGCGCCGGATGATGTCGAAGAGCGGGCGGTAGTCGCTCCCCTGGGTGCGGGGCACCGTCCACAGGGGAAGCAAGTTGAGGGTAGGAAGGAGCGCGGCCGTGGCGGCCAGGGCGCTGCGAGCCGCGCGCCATCGGGTTCCTCCGCGGGCAAGCTGCGTCAGGCCGCCGGCCGCCGCTAGGTACAGGGGCGGCGAGAACGGCAGCAGGATACGCTCGTAAAACCGGGGGGTGAAGGGGAAGAGCAGGTGAAGGAGGTACCCCACCCCCAGGGGCAGCAAGCCGTAGGCGGCCAGCACGGTGGAGGGAGCCGGCTGCCCGCGCGGCCGTCGCCATCCGACGAGGGCCAGCGCCCCGAACGCCAGGGAGGAGGGGATCGCCAGGGCGGTGAGATCCGGGGAGAGGACGTGGCCAGAGGCGAAAGCGGAGAGGTGATCCCAGGCGAAGGCAAGGGGCCCAAGGGCTCGGTACCCTTCTATGGCCTGCTTTTCGGTCACGTACTGCAGAAGGCGGGGGGCCGCGAAGGCCAGCCAGGGCACGAAGAGCAACGGGGGTACTGCCAGCGGAGCCAGGCGCCGCGGCCGAGCTGCTGGCTCCCTCCAGCAGGCCACGACAACGTATGCCGCCTGGCCGAGCCACAGCAGGACGGCGTAGTACTCAGCGTATAGTGCCAGCGTGGCGGACAGCACGTAGGCTGCCAACCATAGCTTCCGTATTTGAGAGGCGTCCTGGATGTGCGCGGCGGAGACATCGCTTTCGACCAAGGCCAGCCACGACAGCAGCCCGAGGGCGGTAACCAGCGAATACATGCGCGCTTCCTGGGCGTAGAAGACCTGAAGCGGCGAAAGGGCTAGCAGGAAAGCCGCCACCAGCCCAACCCTGGGCCCGAACAGCCGGTGACCCAGACGCCAGCCTGCCAGCACCACGACCAGCCCCGCCGTCACCGACAGGGACCTCAGGGCCACAGGGGAGAAGCCGAAGGCAGCAGTCCATCCATGCAGGACCAGGTAGTAGAGCGGTGGGTGGATATCGGCGGCGGTGGCCTCCAGCATGTCCGCCACCGGAAGGCTGGCGAAGTACACGCTCCAGCCCTCGTCCCACCACAGCGGCTGTAAGCCCAGCTCCAGGGAGCGAATCGCGGCAGCGATCACAAGGACCGCTGCCGCGATGGCACGACTCCTGCTGGTCACGCCGATAGCGGCGCGCACCGGCGGCCTCCCGCCTGGTCTGAGCGCCTTACCAGTGCTTGGTCCAGTTTACGATTGCCGACTGGTGCCCGCCTTGCCCCGGGGAGCAGTTCTGGGACTCGAACTGTATCTGGACCTGCTGGCTGTTGGCGGGCGCTCCGGAAGAGCAGTCGCAGACGTACGCATTGACCGAGATGTTGTCAGGATATGGCAACACGGGCGAGATGTCGTAATGCCCAGGGTCCTTGTAGTTCGGTGCTGCCGGGCCACTGGGCCACGATTTTAGGATATTGTCGAAGAGGTTGACGCATACGCATACATCGTTGACTGGGTTGCCAGCCGTGTCGGTGATCACGCTAGCGGAGCGGATTTCGAGGAAGGCGCAGTTGGCGCTTCCTTCATCCCAGATCACCTGGCCGGTGTACTGGAAGGGCATAGGCGTGGGCGTCGGCGGCGGGGCCGGTGTGTTGGTGGGGGGCGGCGGCCCCGGGGTGAAGGTTGCCGTAGGTGGCACGGACGGGGTGTCGGTGGGCTCGGGCGTGGGCGTATCGGTCTCGGTGGGCGGCACAGCGGGAGTAGCCGTGACCGTGTCCGTGGGCGGCACTTCTGGCGCCGGGGTGGCGGTGGCCGTGGACGGCTGGGCGGGGGTGGCGGTGGCGGTGGTAGTAGCGGTGTAGGTTGGCTTGGGTGTCTTGGTGGGTGTCGGCGTTGGAGGAGGCGCCGCGGTACCTACACTGCAACTCGCGAGGATAGCCGCCCCACTCAGAAGCAGAGCCAGTCGGGTTGGGGCAGAAGAGGGACTCATGAGCAGATGCCTCCCCAGGCAGGTGATGACGGGATGGGATTATAGCACGACGGGGCCGGGGGCCAAAGCCGGGTAGGTTACAGGTTACGGGGGACAGGTTGCAGGTGGTAGGCTGTGAGGGGTGGACGTGGGTGGCTGAGTGGGGCAACCGGACTGGGAAGGCGGCGTGGATGCGGCCCGCGCTCCCGGTGTGGACCGGCTTGCGGGGTCTCCGCCTCTCAGGCCTGCATCTGGGCGGCCGGGTCTCGGCGGGTGCTCCGGTGGCTGCCTGCCCCGCCTTGCCAGTTGCGGTATCTGGCCAGGACGAGGGCGCTGGCCAGTCCGGTGGTGGACTTGTCGGGGTGCGGTGGGTTGTGTATGATGGCGCCCAATCCGGTTGGCGAGGCAGCTATACTCATGGAAGTTCTTCTCCTGAAGGATGTGCCCAAGCTGGGCCGCGCAGGCGACGAGGTCCGTGTTGCCGATGGGTATGCCCGCAACTACCTCCTACCGAGGAAGCTGGCGATACCGCTGGACGAGGGCGCTCGCCGGCAGGCTGAGGAGATCCGAGAGGCGCGGCAGCGCCAGTTGGAGCGGGAGCAGCGCGAGGCCCAGGCTCAGGCCGGTCGGCTAGAGGGACTGGTGGTGACGGTTACGGCACGCGCGGGCGATCAGGGCAAGCTGTACGGCTCGGTCACCGCGGCCGACATCGCCGAGAAGCTGATGGAACAGCACCGAGTAGAGGTGGACCGGCGACGCGTCTCTCTTCCGGATCCCATCCGCGAGTTGGGGGAGCGCGAGGTGGAGATCCGTCTGGCTCAGTCGGTGGTGGCTCACGTACGAGTGGTGGTGGAGAGGGAGGACCAGGAGGGCTAGGGCCGATGTCTTCTTACCGACCTGAGGAAGGCAGCATCAGGCGCTTCATCCTTCGTCAGGTGATGCAGAACATCCGGTGTGGGGCATGCGGGGCGCGCTACCGACACGAGGACGTGGCAATCGTAGAGAACAACGACAATGTCTGGATGCTCATGGCGGTGTGTCCCGGGTGTGATACCCAGGCCATGGTCATGGTAGTGGTTCAGGAATCGGTTCAGGAACCGCATGCCCTCCCGTGCCTGAGCGAGGACGACGTGCTAGACTTTCACTCGCTGCTACTGGACTTCACCGGCGACATGCGATCTCTGTTCGACGAATCGGTGTGACGACCTAGCGGGGAGCCGTATCGGCGACGCAGAACGGGGGCACCTGATGGGTGCCCCCGTCGTAGTCTCAGGCTGGCCCCGGCTAGAGGTGCTTCTGCAGTTGGGACAGGATGCCGGACTTAGGCATCGCGCCCACCAAGCGCTCCACTGGCTGGCCATCCTTGAAGAGAACCAGAGTGGGGATGCTCATGACCCGGAAGCGGGTAGCTGTCTGAGGGTTCTCGTCCACATTCAGCTTGACTACCTTGAGCCGGCCTTCCTGCTCCTGGGCGATCTGCTCCACGGTGGGCGCTAGCATCAGGCAGGGACCGCACCAAGGGGCCCAGAAGTCCACCAGGACGGGCTGCTCCGACTTCTCCACGTCTTGGGCGAAACTAGCATCAGTAACGTCAACCGGTTTTGCCATTCCATCTCTCCCACGGACCACGACTTGTCAAGCTCGGATGGAGTATGGCAGAGGATACCAGCCTAGCGGCCTGGTGTCAACGAAGAGCCTGAGTGGCAATGACTCAGGATCGGGGGACGGGCTGCGACGACGGCGGGACAATGGGTGAGCGAGCCTACGGAGGCGCGCTAGGTTGCCATGCCAGTCGCCCGAGGCCGGCTTCGTCTTGTCGCGGCGGCTGGATCCCCATGAGGTCTGCGAGAGACCTGGGCGATTCTACGGTTCAGGCGTCTTCTCTCTGATCGTGAGCTCGTTGCCTTGAGTGGCACGGGCTCGGGTGGCGAAGAGGAGCGAGTGAGCATGGTTGGCGCCAGAGGCGGCGCCGGCGGTCTGGCTTTGCGGCCTAGTGGCCGATATGTTAGAATGTGTTCTGTATAGGATCGCCGGGGAAGTGGGCCTCAACCCACTTCTTCTGTTGTAGGGGTGTTTGCATCGGAGGACAGAGCGGAAGATGAAAAGCGAATTCATGCTAGCGATAAACGAGCTCTGTGCGGAGAGGCAACTGCCGCGCGAGGTAATCATGGACGCCATCGGAGCCGCCCTGGTATCCGCTTACCGGAAAGACCATGGGGGCGAGGTCCGGGCGTGGATTGACCCCGAGACCGGACAGGCTCACCTCTACACGGCCAAGACGGTGGTGAGCGAGGTAGGGAACCCTGACGCGGAGATATCGCTGGAGGAAGCGCGGCGGATCAAGCCCGACGCGGCCATCGGCGACGTGGTGGAGCAGGAAACCACCCCGAAAGACTTTGGCCGGATCGCTGCCCAGACGGCCAAGCAGGTGATCATGCAGCGAATCCGAGAGGCGGAGCGGAACGCGCTGTATGACGAGTTCGCCGATCGCAAGAACGAGATTTCCAGCGCCACGGTGCAGAGCGTGGGCCCACACGGGGTCACGCTGAACCTTGGACGGGCCGAGGCCATCATGCCCCCATCGGAACAGATTCGTGGCGAGCACCTGCGCCCGCACAACCGGGTGCGGGTGTACGTGCTCGGGGTGAAGGATACCAGTCGCGGCCCGGAGATCATCGTGTCCCGGGCGCACAAGGATATGCTTCGCCGCCTGCTGGAGCTAGAGGTGCCTGAGATCCATAGCGGCGCGGTGGAGATCAAGGCCATAGCCCGAGAGGCTGGCAGCCGGTCGAAGGTGGCCGTGGCTGCCACTCAGGCGGGTGTGGACCCGGTGGGTTGCTGCGTGGGCATGCGAGGTATGCGCATCCAGAGCATCGTGAACGAGCTGGGGGGCGAGAAGATAGACGTGATCGAGTGGAGCCCGGACGCCGCTACCTTCATCGCCAACGCTCTGAGCCCAGCTAAGGTGCTGAACGTGATTCTCGAGGAGCGCGAGGACGGTCGAACGGCCACAGTGATCGTGCCGGATCGCCAGCTGTCCCTGGCCATCGGCAAGGAAGGGCAGAACGCCCGACTGGCTGCCCGCCTCACTGGTTGGCGCATTGACATAAAGCCGGCCTCGGCTGCTGCGGTGGAAGCCTTCCGCTCCATCGGACTGGAGGAGGAGCCGGAGAGCGAGGAGGACCTTCTGCGTGCGGCGGAGGCGCTGCTGCGGGGAGTTCCTGGGCCAAGGGAGTCAAAGAGCCCGGAGCCTCGTGCAGGGGCCGGCACGGAGGGCGAGGAAGAGTCACCGGCCGATGAGGCTTGAGAGACCAGGTGAGTAGGCCATGCCGCGCCAGCGGAGAGTGCCACAGCGAACGTGCGTAGTCTGCCGGGCCGTGCTGCCCAAGAGAGCCCTTATGCGGATTGTGCGAACTCCGGAAGGGGCTGTTACCCTGGATCCCAGGGGAAAGCTTTCGGGCCGAGGGGCGTACTTGTGTGTCCGTCAGGAGTGCTTCGGTAGCAGACGGGCGCGTCAGGCAGTGTCTCGCGCGCTGCAGGTTAGCTTGGGGGAGGCCGACTGGGAGCGGCTGACGGACCAGTTGGCGACGCTTGCTTCCGAGAGATCCTCGGCTCTGAGCAGGGAAGACGGGTAGTGTGTTGCCGTTCCAGTGGAGTGGCGTCGGAGGACGTGTATGAGGAAACCCGAGGTACTCAGGAGAGCCAAGACTGCCGCGAAGGCGGCCCGGCCGGATATGAGCCGCGGGCTGGTTGCGTCGCCGCGTGCTCCGCACGTGAGCGACGCCATTAGCGGCGCTGAACCAGAGGAAGAGGAAAGGGCCAAGGCACGGCCGCGTCGCCGGCCGCGCAGCCGCCGGCCGGAGCCGGGAGGGGAACAGCGGTCCGGGCCGGTGGAAGTCGTCAGCCCCCAGGTCGTAATCCCCGACAGCCTCACGGTGCGGGAGCTGGCCAATCTGCTCAAGGCCAGCCCCATAGACGTCATAAAGGTGCTGATGGCCAATGGCGTCCTCGCCAACATCAACCAGCCCATAGACTTCGATACCGCCGCCGTGGTGGCGGCAGAGATGGGCTTCGAGGCGAGGGAGGAGGAGCCGGAGGAAGAGCCCGTCGAGGAGGGAGTAGAAGCTCCTGTCCGGCCCAAGAGCACCAAGTTCGACTTCTGCGCCGGTGAAGACGAGGCGAACCTGCGGCCGAGGCCGCCCATCGTGACCGTACTCGGGCATGTAGACCACGGCAAGACCACTCTGCTCGATGCCATCCGTCAGACTAACGTGGTCGCCTCCGAAGCTGGTGGTATCACTCAGCGGATCGGCGCCTATCAAGTGGAGCATGGCGGAAGCAAGATCACGTTCATAGACACACCCGGCCACGAGGCTTTCACCGCCATGCGCGCTCGAGGAGCGCAGGCGACGGACCTGGCCGTGCTTGTGGTAGCGGCGGACGATGGAGTCATGCCTCAGACCCGGGAGGCCATCGATCACGCCCGAGCGGCCCAGGTGCCCATTGTGGTGGCGCTAAACAAAGTGGATCTGCCGGGAGCCAACCCGGACCGGGTGAAGCAGCAACTGGCAGAGATCGGCCTGGCTCCCGACGAGTGGGGGGGCGACACCCTTCTGGTGGAGGTCTCTGCCCTGCGAGGAGAGGGGATAGACGAGCTCCTGGAGGCCATCACCCTACAGGCCGAGGCGCTCAACTGCCGCGCCAATCCCGATGCACCTGCGTCCGGCACTGTCATTGAGTCCACGGTTGATCGGTCGCGAGGGCCACTCGCCACCTTGTTGGTCCAGAATGGAACGCTTCACCGCGGCGATGTCGTGGTGGTGGGGACCATCTGGGGCCGGGTACGGGCCATGTTCGACGAGAACGGCAACCAGATAAGAGTCGCTCCTCCGGCCACACCGGTGCAAGTCATGGGCCTCAGCGACGTGCCACCAGCGGGGAGCATATTCCAGACGGTAGGATCGGACCGAGAGGCGAAGGAGCTGGTGGCCGAGCGAGAAGAAGCGGCCGAGTCCGCCCGGAGGGAGCGCCGGCCCGTCAGCCTCGAGGACCTCCTGGACCGGTTGCAGGCGGGTGAGACCGAGGAACTGAACCTCATCGTGAAGACGGATGCCCAGGGCAGTATCGAGCCGGTGGTGTCCTCGCTGGAACGACTGGAGCGCGATGGCCGTAGGGTGCGGGTCTTGCACGCTTCGACTGGAAGCGTGGGCGAGTCGGATGTGAACCTGGCCATCGCCAGCGACGCCATCATCATTGGCTTCAACGTGGCGGTGGACGGGACAGCTAGAAGGGTAGCTGAGGGCGAAGGGGTGGAGATCCGTACCTACGACATCATCTACCACCTCATCGAGGACGTCGAGAGGCTTCTAGCCGGCATGGCGGAGCCCACCTACGAAGCAGTGACAATAGGGCAAGCCGAAGTGCGCCAGGTGTTCCAGGTGCGCAGTGGCACCATCGCCGGGTGCTACGTGACCTCGGGCCGACTGACGCGCAACGCCCAGGTCAGGGTCATCCGAGGTGGGGAGGCCATCTGGGAGGGCGGTGTGGCCTCGCTGCGCCGCTTCACCGAGGACGTCCGCGAAGTGCGGGAAGGCTTCGAATGCGGCGTGGGCCTGGATGGCTTCAGCGACTTGCGGGAGGGCGACGTGCTGGAGGCATTCGTAATGAGGCAGGCTCAGTAAGAGTGTCCGAGCCCAGCGTCAGACAGCGTCGAGTGGCGGACCTAGTCGCGCGCGAGCTGAGCGTGATACTGCAGCAGCGGGCCCGGGATCCCCGGCTGCACGCCGTCGTCATCACGGGGGTGCGCGTCTCCGGCGACCTGCGGCAGGCCACTGTCTTCGTTTCGAGCGTCACGCCCGAGGATCGGGGCATGCTCGTAGAAGCGCTCGTAGGCTCGGAGCCCTTTCTCCGGCGCGAGCTGGCGGAGCGAGTCCACCTCAGATACGTGCCCACCCTGAGCTTCCATCTAGACGAGACGTTCGATCGAGCTAGCCGTATCGAGTCTCTCCTCGATCAGGTGGCCCGCGACAGCGAGGAATCAGGGGATGTGGCGCAGGCTGACTGAGGTACTTCGCAGAGCCGAGCATGTTCTGGTGGCGACGCACGTATCGCCCGATGCGGACGCAATCGGCTCTTTGCTGGCCCTCGGCATCATCCTCCGCCGTCTGAACGTGCCTCGCACGCTGCTGTCGGAGGACGGCCTTCCCTATGAGGCCGACTCCCTCCCCGGAGCATCGGAGGTGGTGGCTGCGCCGCCACCCAGTTTCGATGTGGCAGTTCTGGTGGATTGCCCCGAACTGGAGCGCATTGGGGGCGCGGCCGAGCGGCTGTCGGGGGTCACTCTGGTGAACGTGGACCATCACCCTACGAACTCCCACTTCGGCCACATCAATCTAGTGGACACCGACTCTCTATCCACCACCCAGATCCTCCACCGGCTGGTGGGTGTCCTGGGTCTGGATCTCACCGCAGATCTGGCTGCCTGTCTGCTGGCTGGGCTGGTGGCTGATACCCAGGGGTTTCGCATTCCTGCCAGCGATCGGCGGGCGCTGCGGACGGCGGAGGCGTTGATGGCTGCCGGGGCTAGTCTGTGGGAGGCTAACCACTCCATCTTCGGGAGCCGCCCGCGGGGGCATGTTGTGCTCTGGGGTCAGGTGCTGTCCGGCGCGGTGATGGAAGGCGAGCTAGTATGGTCCACCATTCCCCTCAGCGTCCGCCATGCCTCCGAGGTACCGGAGGGCGAGGATGCTGGCATAGTGAACTTCCTGCTTGCCACTCGAGGGACTCGCGCCGCTGCCGTCTTCAGCGAGCGTTCCGACGGATCGGTGGATGTGAGCCTGCGCAGCCAGCCTGGGATAGACGTGGCCGAAGTGGCGGCGGCCTTTGGTGGTGGTGGGCACCGCCAGGCAGCCGGCTGCACTGTCTCGGGCGGGCTGGCTGAGGTGAGTGGCCAAGTGTTGGCAAGGCTAAGGCGGGCGGTGAATGAGTCAGCTGTGCGGAGTAGCGTTAGTTGACAAGCCGGTCGGTCCCACCTCACACGATGTCGTGGCCGCCATTCGCCGGGCGAGCGGGCAGAGGAGGGTAGGACACGCCGGCACGCTCGATCCACTGGCCAGCGGCCTTCTGATTGTGTGCTTGGGGCCCGCGACGCGCGTGGCCCAGTACCTGACCCAGCACGATAAGGTGTACCAGGTGGAGGCACGCCTAGGGGTGGAGACTGACACCTATGACGCCGAGGGCGAGGTGGTGGCGGAGTGGACCGAGCCCCTACCGACCGATGAGGCGGTGGACGACGCGATCGCGTCTCTCTGCGGCGAGGTGCTTCAGGTGCCTCCGGTGTTCTCGGCCGTGAAGGTCGGTGGCACGCCCCTGTACCGCCTGGCGCGACAGGGCAAGCCCGTGCAAGCCCGGCCGCGGCGGGTCATGGTACACTCGATCCGCTGGAGCCGGCCGGAACCGCAGCGGCTAGTGCTGCGGGTGCACTGCTCCGCCGGCACCTATGTGCGCTCCCTGGTTCAGGATCTGGGGAGACGGCTCGGCTGCGGCGCCCACGTGGCCGCCCTCCGCCGTTTGGCTTCGGGCCCATTCTCGGTGAGCCAGGCGCTTCCCCTAGCGGAGGCCGTGTCTCGGTTGGAGAGGGGCGAGCACGGGTGGATGCTAGACGTGGGGGAGGCCTTGCCGGAGCAGCCGCGACTATTGCTGGACGGTGATGCTGCCCAGCGATTGGCCCGGGGGCAGGCGATTGAGGGGCCGCCTCCCAGCAGTGAGGACCTCCACCTGGCCATCGGCCCCGATGGCCGTGCGTTTGCCGTGGCTGAGTGGGACTGGGAGCGGCAGAGCTGGATTCCGCGAAAGGTTCTCATTCAGGAGTGCGACCCTTGACGGAAGCAGTGGTGCGCTGGTGCGGTGAGCCGGTTCGAGTGGCCGACGCCACCGTGCTCACCATAGGCGTCTTCGATGGGCTGCATGTGGGCCACCAGGCGCTCATTGGGGAGACGGTGGCCTCGGCGCGTGGTCAAGGCCTGCTGGCCGCGTGCCTGACTTTCTTCCCTTCGCCCGATGTGGTGCTGCGCGGGCAAGAGCCTCGGTATCTACTGCCACTGACGGAGAGAGTGGAGCTCATGTCCGCTCTGGGCCTGGATCTGATCATCGTGACCAAGTTTGGCCCGGAGATGGCTGCCATGGGCGCGGCGGAGTTCATGCAGCGCTTGGGCTATTCCTTTCGCCCCCGCCAGGTGTGGGTAGGAGAGGATTTTGCCCTGGGTCGGCAGCGAGAGGGCAACCTAGAAGCTCTGGCGACGATTGGCCGCGAATTGGGCTATGAGCTGTGTGTGGTACCGCGGTGCCGGGTGGGCGACGAGGTGGTGAGCAGCACTCTGGTGCGCCGCTATCTGGCAGAGGGTCGGGTGGCCAGGGTGGCTGAACTCCTTGGGCGGGCCTACACCGTCTCGGGCCCAGTAGTGCCCGGAGCGGGCCGGGGCAGAAGCCTGGGGTACCCAACCGCCAACGTGGCCGTGGACCAGCACAAGCTGCTTCCGGCAGATGGCGTCTACTGCGCCCGTCTGGAGTGGAATGGGCGGTCGGCGCCGGCTGTCGTCAACATCGGTGTGCGTCCCACCTTCGAGGGGAGTGCCAGAACGGTGGAGGCGCATGCACTCGACTTCGGCGGGGACCTGTACGGTGAGCGGCTGACGGTGGCCTTCTTGGAGCGGCTTCGAGGAGAGACGCGGTTCCCGGGGGCGCACGAGCTTGTGGCGCAGCTGGCGCGAGACGTGGAGGAGGCACGACGCGTGCTGGAGGTGGGCGCTGCTGCGGAGGCCAGGCGTGGGGTATAAAGAGGTAAGGCACACTGCCGACGTGGCTATCCGCGCCTGGGGCGATAGCCTGGAGGAGCTCTTCACCTCCGCTGCACGGGGGATGTTCTCTCTCATAGGCGAGGCTGACTCCGACCGGTCGGTACACATTATCAAGCTGTCGGCCGACGATCTAGAGACGTTGTTGGTTGACTGGCTCACCGAGCTCATCTACCTCAGCGACGCGCACCAGGAGGCGTACCATCAGTTCGACGTCCGCCTCACTCCATCGTGGGAGCTCGAGGCTGTCATCCGCGGTGGGCCCATCGGCAGGCGGACGGGGGCAGTGAAGGCGGCGACCTATCACGGCCTGCGAATCGAGGCCAAACAGGGAGCTTATTCGGCGACGATAGTGTTCGACACCTGAACTGGGCCGGGCGTCCCACGGCAACAGAGGCTGGCGGCGCGGGACGGGGCGCCCGGTGCTGGGACAGAGGATGCCCCGGAGGTGACGTGAATGCCTTTCGATATCAGTAGTCTGGTCAAGTTGGATGAGTACGTCTACGAGATACCGGCGTCCTATCGCGCCGATATGCGCGTGCCGGCACGCCTGTATGCCGATGAGATGATCCTGCAGGCGGCCTTGGAGGACCGTTCTCTGGAGCAACTGGCCAACGTGGCCTGGCTGCCGGGGATTGTGAGCTATGCTCTGGCGATGCCAGACATCCACGAAGGGTATGGCTTCCCCATCGGAGGAGTAGCAGCTACTCGGGTGGACCAGGGGGTGGTATCGCCCGGCGGCGTAGGTTACGACATCAACTGCGGGGTGCGGCTGCTGGCCAGTAACCTGGATGCGGAGGAGGTCCGTCCCTATCTGGCACGGCTCATGGACGCGGCGGCTCAGAGCATTCCGGCGGGCGTCGGTCGCGGTGGCGACGTTCGGCTACAGCGGGCACGGCTGGATGATGCCCTCGAGGGTGGAGCTCAGTGGGCCATAGGGGCCGGCTTCGGGCGGCGAGAGGACGCCGAGCACTGCGAGGAGGGCGGCACCATCGCGCGGGCTCGGGCTGATGCCGTGAGTGCCCGGGCCAAGGACCGCGGCCGGGACCAGCTCGGCACTCTGGGCTCCGGCAACCACTTCGTGGAGCTGGACGAGGTGGCCGAGGTATACGACGCTCAGGCGGCCGATGCGTTCGGGTTGAGGCCGGGTCAGTTGGTGGCCCAGATCCACTCGGGGTCGCGTGGGCTAGGCCACCAGGTGTGCACTGACTACGTCCGTAGCTTCCAGTCGGCTGCGAAACGGTACGGCTACTCATTGCCGGACCGGGAGTTGGTCTGTGCGCCCATAGCCTCAAAGGACGGGCAGGACTACCTGGCCGCCATGTCGGCGGCAGCCAACTTCGCCTGGGCTAACCGACAGGTCATGACCGATGCCCTCAGGCGGGCGTTCGAGGAAGCCCTGCTGGGGAAGCTGCCCCGGGCGGAGCTAGTCGTGATCTACGATGTAGCGCACAATGTGGCCAAGATCGAGACCCATCGGGTGAACGGACGGCCCCTGGAAGTGTGCGTGCACCGCAAAGGAGCCACAAGAGCCTTCCCTCCCGGGCACGATGCCGTGCCCGTCGCGTACCGGTCTGTGGGTCAGCCCGTGTTGGTGCCCGGCGACATGGGAACGGCCTCGTACGTGCTTCGGGGTACCCAGGCGGCGATGGAGCGAAGCTTCGGCTCCAGTTGCCATGGGGCGGGGCGCGTCCTTAGCCGCAGGGCGGCGCGCGGGCAGGTGGACGCACGCCAGCTGGTGGCGACGCTGGAGGGCCGCGGGATGGAGGTGCGAGCCGGAAGCATGAAGGGCCTGGCCGAGGAGGCTCCCGAGGCATACAAGGACATCCACCGAGTGGTGGAGGTAGTGCACGGTGCAGGGCTGGCCACCAAGGTGGCCCGGCTCCACCCGATCGGGGTGATCAAAGGGTAGCGAATGGGTTGCAGGGAGCAGGCTACACAGGATGGGGAGGCATCGGCCGACCCCGGACCGCTAACCTACTCCCTGCCAGCAGCTCTCAGCGGATCCGGACTAGCCAGTCTCCGGCAACCCAGCCTTCGGTGTTGGCGTCGTCCAGGATGTGGTACCACTGGTAGCCGTCCATCTCCGATGGGCCACCGAGTATCTGGACCTCGGTCCCTTCGGGCATGACCCTAAGGGTGGGCGAGTCGAGACCGGGCCCGGAGCGCATGCGCAATCCCCGGCCGGCCGTGTCGCTTACTACGGCCACGGCTCCCTCCACCAACTCATCCGAGGGCGTCGGGGTGGCGGTGGGCTCTGCCGGAGTGGGTGTCTCCACCGGATTAGAAGTGGGCTCGGGCGTGGGGGTGTTCACGACGGGCACCGGCGTGTCGGTGGCGACGCTGGTCCTGACGGCGGCGACCAGGGCGGTGGGTCCAGTGGTGGGAAAGTGAGTGGCCGTCGCCTCGGGCGGCGTGCCCCCGGACCGTCCGCGGACCAGGATGATCCCCATGACGATGACTACCAGCAGCACGACAATGGGGACCGCGGCGATGGCGAGGGCCTGCACGTTGCGCCTGTCGGCCCGCAATGTGCGGCGACTCCTGGAAGGTCCCTGGTCCTGATCCAGTTCCGGGAACTCCTGTGGGGACATAAGATTGACCTCTCAAAGGGATGATGAGTGAGGCTAGAGCGGCTCGCGCGACTAATGATACCACAGGTGAGTTGCGATTTCGACACCGGGGCGCCGTCTTCATCGATGGGCCAGACTTCCAGTTTGAGGCGAGCGGTATGGAGATAGGAGTGGTGGGTGGCGGGCTCACCGGCATGACGGCAGCTCAGGACCTTGCCAGGGCCGGAGCGCGGGTGACCCTCTACGAGCGGGACGAGACGCTGGGCGGATTGGCCGGGTCGTTCATGGTGAACGGCACCCGGCTGGAGAAGTTCTACCATCACATATTCACCAGTGACGTCGCCGTCCGCGACCTGATCGCAGACCTAGGGCTGGCAGATCGGCTGGAATGGAAACCTACCACCACGTCCTACTACGCCGATCGAATCTACCGTCTCGCCGCTCCCATGGACGTGCTTCGATTTCGGCCTCTTCCTCTCTTGGACCGCATTCGGTTTGGCATGCTGGTGTTCCAGGCCCGGGCGGTGCGGGATTGGCACGAGCTAGAGAACCTGACGGCGCGCGAGTGGCTCATTGGCCTGTCGGGACGCCGTGTGTACGAACAAGCGTGGGCGCCCTTGTTGCGGGGGAAGTTCGGCGCTCGAGCCGACGAGGTGTCGGCGGTGTGGATCTGGAACAAGGTCAAGCTCCGCGGGGGATCGCGGGGGAAGTCGGGCCGGGAGATGCTTGGCTACCTTCGGGGCGGCTTCGGTCTGATGGTGGAAGCGTTGGAGCGAAGGCTGGATGATCTGGGCGTGAAGATCGCCAAGGACTCGCCGGTGAGCGAGATCCGGCCTGGGAGGGGCTCGAGATTGCTGGTGCGTACCCCGGCAGGGGAGGAAGCGTTCGGCGAGGTCCTGGTAACGACAGCACCGGCGCTGCTGGCCGACATGGCTCCCTCCCTGCCCGGCCACTACCGCGAGCGGCTGCGCTCGATCGAGTACATGGCCAACGTGTGCTGCGTCCTGCGATTGAGCCACTCCCTCAGTGACGTGTACTGGCTCAACATAAGTGACAACAGCCTGCCGTTCGTGGGCCTGGTGGAGCACACCAACATTCAGCCACCGTCCGAGTATGGTGGCTCGCATCTTGTGTACCTGACTCGCTACTGCGGGCCAGACGACGAATACTACCACATGCAGCGAGAGGAGCTGGTAGAGGCCTACCTGCCCCACCTGAAGCGGCTCTTCCCCAACTTCCGGCCCGGCTGGGTTCAGGAGTCCTACGTCTGGCGTGAGCGCTACGCTCAACCGGTCATCTCCCGCCATTACAGCCGGGTGCGCCCCGACTACACCACCCCGCAACCGGGCTTATGGCTGGCGTCCATGGCTCAGATATACCCCGAGGACCGAGGGATGAACTACGCGGTCCAGTATGGCCATTCGATAGCCGAGAGGATTCTTGCCGGCAGAGGAGGATAACATGTCCGTCGCCGTCGCCCTGAAGGTCTCCGAAAGCAAACGGCTCATCGCCCGCGGCGTAGTGGCCAGTCCGGTGTTCCGTGAGGCGTATGACCGGGGGCGCATCCTGATCATCAAGGGTACTACCAACGCTTACATCGTGGAGGAGCTAACGGGTGAACCCATCGACAAGCTCAACTTCGCCCGTGGCCTGACGCTTCCCCACGGCCAGCGGCGCCGAGCGGTGCAAGGGCGAGACCTGAGCGACGTGCTCGTGGAGAGGGGCGAAGTGCGCTGGGGCGTGGACATCGCCGAAGCGGTAGAGACGCTGGGTCGAGGGGACCTGATCCTGAAGGGGGCCAATGCCCTGAACTATCGAGAGCGGCTGGCGGGTGTGCTCATTGGCGACCCGCGCTCGGGCACGGTGGGGCTGGCTCTCCGTCGTGCCGTCGGGTCTCATGTGCGCCTGATGATCCCAGTGGGACTGGAGAAGTGCATCTCGAGCAGCATAATGGACGCGGTGCACTACGTTCAGCGCCCCGAGCACCGGGGTGAGGGAATGATGCCGGTGTGGGGCTCCATCTTCACCGAGATCGAGGCTCTGGAGGTGCTGGCAGGCGTGCGGGCCACGCACATTGGCTCGGGGGGAGTTGCTGGTGCCGAAGGAGCCATCTGGCTAGCCTACGAGGGTGACGAGGAGCAGATGAAGCGGGCGGAGGCGGCCCTGGCCGCCGTGTACGGCGAGCCCAATCTGGCCTGAGGGCAGGATCAGGGGGTAAGGATGGGGGCTTTGCATGACCGGGACGATCTGCCTTGGGTCGAGGCCTCGCCAGGCATATCCCGACGGGTCCTGGCCGGAGAGCGGCTGATGCTGGTGGAGATCCGCATAGACGCCGACCGCACGGTGGCCGCGCACGCGCACCCGCACGAGCAGATTGGCTATGTCCTCGAGGGCCGGGTGCGCTTCCGGACTGGGGGAAGCGAGAAGATCCTCGGCCCAGGAGGGACGTACTCGGTGCCGGGCGGAGAGGAGCACTCGGCCGAGGCCCTGGGCGCCGCCGCCAGGCTCGTGGAGGTATTCACTCCTCCACGGGAGGATTTTCGCTAGGCGGGGCAGCGCCTGGATGTGACACTGGGCGAACTGAGGGGCGAACGGGGCGGTTGTCGACGCCCCCTGGTTCTATGCTTCAGCGAACCGCCCGGTCAGCGCCGATGGCGCAGCGCCCGCGCCGTGACTGCCACTCCCACCAGTGCAAAACCCGCCAGCGGCTGGAGGAAACCACCGAAACCGGTGTCGGGTAGCTCGCTCGTCGGTATGGGGGTCGGGGTGTCGGTGGCCCGCAGTACCCTCGTTGGCGTGGGAGAGACCGCCTGCGCCATCTGGACAGGGGTGGCGGTCGGCGTCGGAACCGCGGTAACCGTAGCGGCTCCCTCGTCGCCCCCGCTCGGGGTAAGGCTGATTGTGGCTGCGATGGGCTCCGCCGTGGCCGTGGCATCCGCCAGAGATTCGGCCTCCTGTGCCGACACCTGCACCAGGGAGGGTGCTGGAGTGGTGTCCGCGGGTGCGGCGATGAGCATGTAGCCACCTCCGGCGAGCAGGGCCAGCCCGGCTATGGTGACGGCGCTGGCTACGATGACGAGGAGGAGGCGACGGATCGCTCCCGGTGCCGGTTTCGCAGACTGGGCCATTGAATCCTCCGGATGGAGTGTGATCTTACTTAGCCACTGGGGCTGGATGCCCAGAGCAGGACGTCGGCCACGAGCCCCTCGGGAAGACCAGGAGGCTTGGGCTGGGTCAGCACGTGCAGGTCATCCAGGCCCAGCGCCCTCGCCAAGGCCACGCCGGCCGAGCCGTCGCCGTAGTCAATCACCACGGTGTGGCCGGTAGCGTTCTCGGCTACGCCTCCTTGCCATATGCTGAAACCCGACTGGGTGAGTGCCTCGGCCGCGCTGGCGAAGTTGGCGTCCTGACTGCTGTTGCTGAAGAGCCTTATCTGCAATCCCTGTGCCAGCCCTTGACCGTCGGCCTCGTCGCTCAGGCCCAGGTGGCTCACCAGGCGTTCTATCGCCGGGTCGTTGGGCAGCAAGACATCCGCACCCGCGGTAGTGATCCAGGGATAGGTGTAGTTCTCATCGAGGACGGCGAGCCGCACTGCTTCACGGTCTATGTGATGGAAGGCGGACCACAGGCTGAGCATGTCGCTCACGGACAGGTTGGTGTGAACGCAATCGCGTGCCAGCAGCAGGAATCCGGGAGCCTTGGGGATGAAGTCTGGTCGAGTGACTCGAGCCTGTAGCGACTCTATCACCTGTTGCTGCCGGCGCATGCGGTCGAAGTCGCTGCTCCCATGCCGGGTGCGCACGTACTGCAGAACCCGCTCCCCGTCGAGGACCTGTGGGCCCGCGGGGAAATGCACGGTCATGTACCCGTTGTTCTCGGTAGGGTAGAGGGGGTCCCAGATCTCATAGGGGACGTCCACTTCCAGCCCGCCGAGGACATCGACGATCTGCCGCACGGCGCGAAAGTTGACCACCACATAGCGGTCGAGCGATACGCCCAGGAACTGAGCCACCGTGGCCGCTGCCGTCTCGGGGCCGCTGCCCGGGCGGGACATTTCGGCCACTCGATAGGCGACGTTGATGCGCTCCGGCCCAAACCCGGGGATGTATACCCACAAGTCTCGGGGGATGGAGAGCACAGTCACCGTGCCATCGGCCCGATTGGCCGAGACCAGCATGATGGCGTCAGTGCGAGGCGGGCCCTCGCTCCAGGTCTCCCGCTCGTCCACGCCCAGGAGTAGTATGTTGGTGCGCCGTTCGCGAGTAGGGGGGGCCGGCAGCGGCGTCGGCAGTGGCCTTGGAGCCGCTGTGGGCGCGGCCAGGCGAGGGCTGAGCCCGAGCGAGTCCGCGGGCACTGCCGCCGAGTGGGGCGGCAACAGGCGCCCGGACGTACGGGCTGCCGGCGGTGGGTCGACCGAGGGCGAGCAGTCGCCCAGGAGCAGGCTGAAAAGCAACACCAGAAGAAGGACCAGGCGCGATCGACGACGAGTCATCCTGCAGAGAGCCTACCGGGGCATGCTGGCGAGGGCGAGGTACGCCGGGCGTGGGTAGCCGTCAGAACGGATGAGACTGAAGCCCGCCTTCTCGTCGTCCGGGCCCGCCACGGTGGCGAAGTTCAAGTTCCAGATGAACATGACTCCAACGTAGTCCCTCTCTCGGGCGAGTTGGAAGGCGCGAAGAAGATACCGCGCTTGCTGCTCCTCGGAGTTGTCCGCGGCGTACTCGTAACCCTCGGGCGGGTGCTTCTGCGAGGACCAGCCGAACTCGGTGAACCACATCTGTTTGTGGCTGTCCCCATTGAGTGCCATTACGTCTCGAAGCTGCTCGAACCGGCGGTAGTAGAAGCTCCAATGCCCCTTGAACTCAGTAGTGTCGGTGCTGTTGAGCGATGGGGAGTCGTCCGGGGGGTTGTTGTAGCCGCTGGGATGGGCGCCCAGGACGTCGAAATAGGGTGCGGCGCCGGCGGCATACATCTGGCCGAGGTAATGTACGTCATCGAAGGCGAGATAGCCGTCGTTCACCCCAGTAGGGGTCAGGCCGCCGCTCACCACCAGGGCCGCGGGGTCGGCCTGCTTGATGCGCTCATAGGCGACGCGGAGCAGTTCGACATACTGGCCGGCAGACAACCGGCCCTTACCGCCCCACTCGTACCACAGGTTCTGCTCGTTCCAGATCTCGTAGGCAGCTACTCTGCCCCGATAGCGAGAGGCGAGGGCGGCCACGAAGTCACCGTAATCACCCGGATTGGCGGGAGGGCCGTCAACGTTGAGATCGCTGTCGGCCGGCCGGGCCCATGCCGGCGCCTTGACCACGCTCAGTAGCACGTTCAGCCCTCGGGCGGACGCCGCCTCCACTATCGGATCGAGGTGGTCCCAGCGGATGGAGCCCTTCTGTGGTTCCGCCAGTTTCCATTCCACCTGCTGCTTGATCCAGCCGAAGCCTAGGCCTTCCACCGCGTTGAGTACGGCCGGGATGTCCTGATGGATAAGGTGAACGCAGACGCCCGGGGTGGCGTGGGCCTCCCGGGGCGTGGGCCCGGTTGCAGGCTCTGGTGACACCGGCGTGGCCATCGGATCTCCATTGCCGTCGGGATTGGGCAAGATCAGGCGCTGGCCCGGGTAGATGAGCGAGGGATTGGAGATGCCGTTGGCTGCGCTCAGGCGATCCACCGACAGGCCGTACTGCAGGGCGATCCAGAGGAGCGTCTCTCCCGGGCGCACCACGTGCTCGCGCAGCCCCTCTTGACCGGGGGAGTCGGTGCCCGGGGCTAGGGGGCCGTGGCCGTCGGGGATGGTCAAGATCTGCCCTGGCTGTATTAGGTCGGCGTTGGCGATGCCGTTGGCGGCAGCGAGCTGGTACAGGTCCACCCCGTAGAGGAGGGCGATGCCAAAGAGCGATTCCCCGTAGGTCACGACGTGAGTGCGTTCGCCCCCAGGCGGCGCCGGTGAGGGCTGGCTGTCGTCGGAAGCAGGGGTCTGCGGGATCACGAGCACCTGGCCAGCCTGTATGAGGTGGGCGTTGGCCAGCCCGTTCACTCTTAGAAGTTCCTCGATGGGAACGTCATAGAGGAGTGCTATGCTGCTCAACGTCTCTCCCCAGGAGACGACATGGACGCGTTCCTGGGGTTGCTGGGCAGCCGCCGATGATGGAATCAGCGCCAGCACTAGGCTGGCCATGAACGCGGCTCCGATGAGAATGAGGCGCAGGCGGGTCTCGGTGCGGGTTCTGGCCGCGCGTGGGCCTCTGTGGTGCCACCCTCGTCTAGCGAGAGATGGCCGCTTTGACCACCTTTCCCCGGTCATCGAGCACGATCCTCACTCTCTGGATGGTGTCACCTATGGTGCCGGTGAAGTCGAACACGTGTTGCCGCGACGCTCCAGGGGTCTTGGCCTGTCGTTCGGTGTGAGCAGTGGAGACCGCCTGCAGGGTGGGAAAGTGACGGGCTAGGTAGGCTTTGGCGGCCTTCTCTAGTTCGCAGTCAGCCATAAGCATGCCTCCAGGCGGCGCTAGAGCAGGCCGCGAGCACGGCGCAGAAAAGTGGGGATCTCAAGGTTGAGACCCTGAGCGGCGAGTGCCGGCTCCAGGTGACGCTCGGTGCGGTGGGGCTCGTCGTGGCCGTTGTCGCGCACCCGGGCTAGCTTCTCTTCGAACTCCCTCGGGACTGGGATTCCGCTCCGCTGGGGCTGAGGCCGATCGGCCCATGCCTGACGGGCCGGCATCGGCGTGGCAGCGGGCCGGCGCTGAGGTTGAGCAGCGGCTCCCACTCCGGTGGCGATGAGCGTTATCTGAAGCTTGTCGCCCATGCTGTTGTCTATGGCGGCGCCGAAGATGACCTCAGCATCCTCGCTGGCCTGCTCGGTGATGTACTCCACCGCCTGGCCGGCCTCGTGCAGGGTCATGTCCGGTCCGCCAACCACGTTCACCAAGATTCCCCTGGCTCCTCCGATGGAGTCGGTGGCGATGAGGGGGTTGGAGACTGCCGACTGGGCCGCCTCCAGGGCTCGCTCGGGCCCCTTGGCCTGGGCGATGGACATGAGGCTGGTGCCACCCTGGGCCATGATGCGCCTGACGTCGGCGAAGTCCACGTTGATGAGCCCGGGCCGAGTGATGACCTCGGAGATGCCTTGGATGCCCTGCCGCAAGACATCGTCGGCAATGCGGAAGGCGATATCCAGCGTCACTTTCTCGGAGGTGAAGGCCAGGAGCTTGTCGTTGGGGACCACGATGAGGGTGTCCACGTGCTTTTCCAGCTCGGCAACCGCCTCTTCTGCCACCTTGCGGCGCCGGAAGCCCTCGAAGGAGAAAGGCTTGGTCACCACGGCCACGGTCAGCGCTCCCAGGGAGCGGGCCACGTCGCCCACGATGGGGGCGGCGCCACTCCCGGTGCCGCCCCCCATGCCGGCGGCTAGGAATACCAGGGCTGAGCCATCCAGCGCTCGGGCGATCTCATCGGCGGACAGCTTGGCCGCCGCTGCGCCGCTGGCAGGATCCCCTCCCGCGCCTAGGCCACGGGTGCGTGGGCCACCCAGGCAGATCTTGCGGCCGGCGTCGGACCTGGCCAGGGCTTGGGCGTCGGTGTTGAGCACCAGGTAGTCAACATCGGGAATGTCGACGCTGATCATGCGGTCCACCGCGTTACAGCCAGCGCCGCCCACGCCCACGACTGTGATGCGCAGTGGCTTTGTTTGTGTCGCCTGAGTCACGTTGGAAGCCTCCACGTCTGTCTCCTCCGGAAGGTTCAGTCGGCCTGCAGTTGCTCCGGGATGCGGAAGCGAAGATCCTCCAGCAGAGCGCTCAAGTCCTCTTCCAGGCGCTGGTAGATCGACATTGAATACTCGATGGCGGCCGCCGCCATCTCTCGCGCCCGTCGCTCACCGTCCTGCACTATCTCCTCCGCCTGGACGCGCGCCAGAGCGACAGCCTCGCTCTCGGCGGCCGCCTGCTCGAGCTGCTGGCGCCCCAGCTTTCTCAAGTCCTCCGCCTCCGCCTCGGCCTGGGCCAGGATCCTCTCTCGCGCGTTCTTGATGCGCTGGGCTTCGGCTAGCTCCGCGGGCAGCGCCGAGCGAATCCTGTCGATGAGGTCGAGGCACAGGCTCTGATCCACGACAGCCTTGCTGGTTAGGGGGATGTAGTAAGCGTCGGAGATGACGTTTTCCAGCTCGTCGAGCAGCTCCGTGAGTTGCATGTCGCTCGCTCCAAACTGCCGCGGGGCCCGCAGGCTCCCCGGCTAGTGAGATACCACGGTCTTGGTCACCCGACCCTCTCGCACGGTGAACCGGACCACCTGCGTCCCGCCACTGGACAGGGGTCGGCTCAGACTCACCACCTGGTGCGAGTCGGACGTGGGTCGGCTGTGGGTGCTAGGGGCCATGATCCTGCAAGTTTCCTGCCTAAAACCCAGAGAACGGGGGTGGGCAGCGAGATGGTATTGGGCCAGGCTCTCTATCTCCTTCAGCAGGCTGCCCTCAGGAATGGGCGCCCCTGACCTATCGACGGTGTGGGCGCACACCACATCGAGTGGCCCGTCCAGGTGACGGTACGCTTCTGCGCAGGCCAGATGCGACTGCGATTGTGGGGACCCGACGGCCAGCCGGAGCGTAGGATGGCCCAGCAGAACGAAAGTGAGGAGGGTCTTCTGGTCCTCGGCGTCCAGGAAGCCCTGGGTGTCCATCATGGTGCGGGCGAAAGCGAGCTTGGCCAACAGAAGGGCCTCACCCAAGGGAACACCGGCCACGACCAACTGCAAGAAGTCTTTGACCAGCAGGTCCGCTCCCGATACGGGGGAGGCCAGCGCCCCGTAGGACATGGCGGTGGACCCCAAGAGGGCGCCGGCACCCAGGCGGAGGAAGCGCATGGCGATGCTGGTCGGGGTCAGGGCGGCCCCGTAGCAGGCTTCGGCGGCCACTACCGAGTCCCGAGCTTCGTCAGCAGAGATGTCTATCTGCCGGAGGGCAGGAGGGAAGTCATCGAAGTCGGCGGGCAGCACCGGATCGAGCTGACCGTGCCAGGTGGTGCCCTCGGCTGTCCCGTGTAGATTGAAGTAGCGGAGGGTAGCGTGTTGTCGGCGCACATAGGGGTAGTCATGCAGCTCCCAAGGGGGAGACATCCTGAGAGGCCCGGCCCCCGGGATTTCGGACAGCACTGCTTGGGAGGCCTCCCTCCAGATGCTGGCAGTGTAGCCGACTGCTACCGGAGTGCCCTGTCGGGGCTGGATGGGTTGTGCGCTCGCCGCTCGGGCTAGGAGGTGGAGGAAAGCATTCGCTCCACCGGCCGGGTGCGGCAGGCGTGCCACCACCCGTGAGGGCACCAGGGGGTCGCCGCCCGAGGAGGCGTAGGGGGCATCCGACAGGATTTCGCCGTCCGGATCGTCGGCGGGATTGGTCAGACGAAAGAAAGGTAGCACCTCATCCCCGCCGATCAACCACACGATGGCGGGAGCTCCCCCTAGGTTTCGCTCCAGCTGGTCGACGAGCTGGCGAATGAGCTGCGGGTCGCGCGGGGTGACGGGGCTAAGGCCGTAAGGGGCGAGGGAGCGGGCGTCGTCAACGTACAAGAGGTGAGCCGACAAGGGACGAAGGCTCTGGGCCAGCTGCACCAGAGCCTCATCTACCGCCTGCCACCCGGCGACACCGAATCGGCGAGAGAGCAGGAGGCGTGAGGCCACTAGAATCACGGGCGCGGCGCTACGGCCATCACCGTGCGACCGCACGCGCTTCCCCCGCCACCAGATTCAGGGCGCTTACCGCTGCCAGCTGCTTGTAAGCCTCGGCGTTGGTGGGCTCCAGGCGGAGTACGTGCCGGAACATTTCTATGGCCTCGCCGTACTCCTTGCGCCTCTTGTACATGCGGCCGGCGCAGAAGTAGTACTCGGGCTCCTCGGGGTCGAGCTCTATGGCCCGGATGTATTGCGCCAGAGCCCGGTCGTACTCCTGGGAGTACTCGTAGGTCTGCCCCAGCTGCTTGCGAGCTTCGGCGTCCTTGGGTCTAAGGTGGATGACCTGACGGAAGTGCTCAGCGGCACGCTCGTAGTAGCCGATCTGACGACATAGCTCTCCCATGGCGTGGTGGATGTCGGCGTTGTTGCTGTCCAGTACCAGGGCCTGCTGCAGAGCCTGGATGGCCTCGTCGTGCCGGTTCAGTGCAGCATAGGCTTGGGCCATCACGACGTAGGTCTCCGGGTCAGTTCCGTCCAGCGAGGCCGCCACTTCGGCTTCCTCCAGGGCCTGGCTGGCGTCACCAGATAGGTACAAGAGGGTGGCCAGCTCCTGGTGGTGCCGATGGCTGGTGGGTTCGATTTCGATAGCGCGTCGGAAATGCTGCACAGCCTCTTGCCGGTGCCCCTCGTGGAACCGAAGGCGCCCCAGCGCCGCATGGACCGCCGGCAGGTCGGGCTGAAGCTCGAGGGCATGGAGCAGATGACGGCCGGCGTCCTTGAGGCGCCCTAGACTGGACAGCGCATTGCCCAGGCCAACATGGTGACAAGGGTTGTCGGGCTCGATCTGGGTTGCTCTCTCATATGCTTGCACTGCCCGCGCGGCCTCGCCGGCCCTCTCGTAAGCAGAAGCGAGCTCGGCGACCCAGGTGGCGTTGTCTCGGGCCAGCTCCGTGGCACGCTCTAGTGCCCTGGCAGCGGACTGGTAGCGGCGCATGCCCCCATAGGCAAGACCGGCGTTGCGGAGGTACAGCGGGTTCTCAGGGTCCAACCGAGCGGCCTTCTGATAGGCCTCAAGGGCTGACTGATAGCGCTTGAGGCGGAGATGGAGGTCACCGAGATGGTTCCACCAGGCAGGATGGCGGTCGTCGGCCTGCACCGCCCTGCGCATGAGTTCGACCGCTTCAGCCAGCCTTCCTGCCTCTTCCAGGAGGCGAGCTGCTCTCACCAGGGTGAGGGGATCGCCGCCCGCCAAGTCGGCAGCCCTCTGGAGAGCGGCCGCTGCGCGCTCACTTTCGTTCAGGTGGACGAGGAGGCGGCCAATGCCCAGCACGGTCTCGGCATCGCCCGGATTGGCCCGGTCGGCGAGGACCAACTCCCGCAGGCTCTCCTTCGGCTTGCCCGCTTGCAGGAGCAAGCGAGCGAGCCGCCGGTGGAGGGACGCGTCCTCGGGAGCATGGAGGAGTGCGCTCCGGCATAGCTCCAGTGCCTCTCTCTCCTGATTGAGGAGAGTAAGTAAGCCCGCCACCGCAGACTGGTACCGACTCTCCAGAGCCGGACTGGGTCGGAACTTGGTGAGCAATTGATGCAGGGAATCCAGGAAGCGCCGCTCGGGCGCCCGAACCGGCAGGTCGCACTCAGCTCTCGCCTCGGCCTCGTCGTGCCAAGAGATGGCGCACTCCGCCATCTCCAGCAAGGTCTCCAGGTGGTCGGCGGACCGGTCCAGCGTTTGCTGATACAGCCGCAGTGCGGCCTCCTGGTCCCCGCGAGCGGCCAGCACTCTGGCTTGTTCTAGGATGAGGTCGCGGTGTTGCCCTGCCTCGGCGCTGGAGAGCACGTCGGCGGCCTCGGCCAGCCGGCGGGAGCGACGAAGCAAGCGTGCCAACCGCACGCGACACTCCACGCACTCAGGATCCAGGTTGAGGGCCCGCTGGGCGTAGTCGGTCGCGCGGGCTAGGTCGCCGGCGGCCTCGAGGGCCTCGGCTGCCAGGGAGAGAACGCCGCGATCGGTGGGATCCAAGCTGGCTGCGTGCTCGAGGGCGGCGGATGCCCGGGAGGCATCGCCCAAGAGCAGGGCCAGGCGCCCAAGCTCCCTGAAGGGCTCGGCGTTGCCTGGGGTCAGTTCGACGGCGCGGTTGTACCAGCTCAGAGCGTCTTGGTAGCGGCCGGCATCGGAGAGCAGCGCAGCAAGTGTGGTTACGGCGACCGGTTCATCGGGGGCGCAGTCAACTGCCCTCTGGGCCTCCTGCAGCGCTTGCGAGGTAGCTCCGTATCGCGCCAATAGCCGAGCGCGGTGGGCGCGTATGCGGGCGTTGTCCGGTTCCAGAGACACGGCTTTGGTGGCCTCGTCCAGAGCTGCTTGGAGTTCCTCTTCCTGTGCGTGAAGTCGGGACATCTGGTAGTGGGCCTCGGCGCTGTCCGGATCGCGCTCCATGAGTTCGGAGAGGAGCTGTCGGGCCTCGGGCCGGCGCCCCAAGTTCAGGTTGGCGTCTGCTAACGCCATCCGCGCTTCCCGCGAGTCGGGCACAAGCCGGAGGACACGCTCGAACAGCGGGAGGGCTTCCGCGTGCTCGCCCGAATCAGCCAGAGCCTGCCCCAGAGGCAGGAGCACGTCGGGATCCTCTGGCGCCAAGTGGATGGCCTGGCGCAGAGCGGCGATCGCCGGAGTGTGCATGCCGCGACGTTGCAGTAGCTCCGCCAGTGCCAGCCGCAGCCGGACAGAACGCGGGTGCCTTTCTGCTGCAGCTGCGAGTTGATCGACCGCTTCCTGGATCCAGCCTTTGGCAGCGAAGGCCCGGGCCAGACCCTCCCTGAGTCCGTCGGCTTCCGGAGCCAATCCGATCCCCTTCTCGAAGGTGGCAATGGCGGCGTCCACCTCCCCGCTGGCCAGCTGGGCGCGACCGAGCGCATCCAGGCTGGCCGCCGAAGGCCCCGAGAGGCGGATGGCATCCTGGAAGTGTTTCTGGGCCTCTTGCGGTCGCTGTGCCTCTAGCCAGGCCCGGCCGAGCTCAAGGTGTATCTGAGCGTCTTCAGGAGCCTGAGCCATGGCCGCCTGAAGCGCCTCCAGGGCCGCGCGCCAGTCGCCGAGGCGACGGCACACACGGCCGAGCGACAGCAGTGATGCGGCGGAGCGCTCGTCGAGGCTGGTGGCCCGCTCCAGCGAAGCCCGGGCCTCGGAGAGCCGGCCCAGCTTCTCCAGCACCTCGCCCAGAGCCAGGTGCACGGGTCCCTTCTCCGGGGCCAGCGACGCCGCTCTGGTCAGCTGTTCGCACGCTTCTTCCTCGTGGCCGTATTGGGCTAAGGCCCGCGCCAGGCGCACGCGGGTGTCAAGGCTTTCGGGCTCGAGGCTGAGCCCATGCCGAATCTCGCGGACTGCCCCCTCGAGATCGCCTCGAGCGGCGAAGAGGGCCGCAAGTTCCTCGTGGATCTCGGGGTCATTGGGTCGGAGGCCGATGGCTGCAGCCAGCTCCTCTTCTGCCGCCTGGAGGTTGCCGGCGCGTCGGTAGGCGGCACCAAGGTTGGCACGGTACTGGTCCCCTCCGGGTAGTGCCACTGCCTTGCGCAGCACCTCCGCGGCGCTGAGAGGCCTCTGGAGGTCCATGAGCAGCCTGGCCTTGAGCGCCAGGAACTCCGGGTCGTGTGGTGCCAGCCTCACCGCCTCTTCCGCCTCGCGTACGGCCTGATTGGTGCGTCCTAGCGCGGCCGCGCACTCCGCCAAACGGGCATGGTAATGGGGACTAGAGGGGGCGGCATCCACGGCGTTGCGGTAAGCGGCCATGGCCTGTTCCAGCGCACCGCGATGGCGCAGGGCCTCTCCCAGGTTTGCGTGCACTTCGGGCTCGACTGCAGCGCGGGAGGAAGCGGTGCGCAGATGCTGCACCGCCTCCTCATAGCGCCCCAGGGCGAGGCACAGTCGCCCAGCGCAGGCATCGTAGGTGGGGTTGCCCCCGGAGCAGAGAGCAGCGGAGCGGTAGGCTTCCAGGGCAGGTTCGAGTTCACCTCGCGACTCAAGGATCTGCCCCAGCTCGAAGTGCGCCTCCGCCAGCGATGCATCCCGTTCGATGGCAGCGCCAAGGGCGGCGACAGCCTCATCAGCGTAACCCATCCGGGCACAGGCCCGACCCAAGTGGTAGTGCGATCGGGCATCGTGAGGGAACCGCTGACAAGCGGAGCGGAACTCCTCCAGGGCCTGCTCAGAGTCCCCGGCGCTTTCCAGTGTCCGGGCGAGCTCGATGCTGGCCTCCACGCTAGCGGGGTTAGCGGCGATAGCACGCTTGAGCGTCTTCACGGCCTCGTCGTAGCGGCCGGCCCGCCGGAGGGCTGATCCGGCAGCCACCAGGCCACTCCAATCACGGCTAACCTGAGCCATAATGCCCTGCCATTCTGCCTGAGCCCGGTCGGCCTGGCCCGCCCGGTCCAGGGCCTCAGCATATTGCAGCCGCACCAGGGCGTCGGAGGGCTCAAGGTCCGCCAGCCGCTCGAGATGCTGGAGGGCGGCGCTGTAATCGCCCTGACGTAGCAGTAAGGAGGCGAGGGCCTTGCGCGCCTCGGGGTGATCGGGATCCAGAGACAGTGCCCGCTCCAGGCTTAGCCGCGCCAGCGCCCCATCTCTCAGGGTGCCTCGGCAGTGACCGAGCTCCAGGTGTGCATCGGCGTCGCTGGGAGACAGCTCCACTGCTCGGCGCAAGGCAGTCTCCGCTTCCGCCGCCCTGCCGGCGGCCAGCAGGGCGGCACCGGCCGCGGCGTGGGCCTTGGGCAGGTCCGGAGCTGCTCGTACCACCCCGGTGGCCACGTCAACCGCCTCGTCCAGCCACCCGAGGCCGAGGTACGCGTATGCCCGCTCCACCATGAGCCGCGGTGTCCGACCAGTCTCCGGCGCCACTCCGTCCAGGACCTCTATGGCTTCGTCGTGGCGCCCACCGCGGTTCAGCGCTCGTGCCGCCGCGGCGGCGTAGAGGGCCACTGAGGGGCCAGCCTCGAGGGCGGCTCGGTAGCGCTCGGCCGCCTCGTCCCAAGATCGCTGCGCCTCGGCGGTCTGGCCCAGCCGGAAGAGCAGGTTGGCCCGGATGGTCTCGGCGTTGCTCAGAGCGGCCTGAATGCCGGCCTCGGCGCCACCGGCGTCGGTGGCGCTCAGCGCCTGAGACAGGCCAGCCCCGGGGCGCTCGAACAGTCTGGCGACTGCAGCCGTGCCAGCCAGGATGTGCAGGGCCTCCGGGATGTCGCGTTGCGGCAGGCTGCACAGGGCCTGCAGCGCAGGCTCGAGGACCTCCGCATCCACCAATGGCTCCAGATGAGCTACGAAGGTAGCCAAGGTAGGGGCATGCCGCACGCCGGCCACGGCCGCGGCCACACAGCCATGCCGAGCTCCTGGGTCGTTCTGCCACGCAATGCACCGGGCCAGGACAGCCGCTCCTTGAGGGCCCTCGGCCATGAGGGCCTGCATCCAGTCGAGGTGCGAATCGGCCAGGGAGTACAGCATCGCCAGCACGTCCGGTCGGCCGGAGGCCAGGAGGTGGGGCACCGCAGCCCGGGGCTGGAGACCGCGACCGGCGCAGGCCAGCGCCAGGGCATAGTCGTGCCACAGCTCATGGAGGGCGAAGGCATCGGAGCGGCCGGAGGCTATGGCGTGTAGGGTGGGTGCCTCGGTGTGCCAGCACTTCAAGGGGCCACCACTCTCCAGTTGTCGGCCCAGCCAGGTGAGGTGACTCTCGGCCACTCCGCCTACCGCAGCCGCCTCGACCACCAGGGCACCCCGGCACAGCCAATCGGGGCTGCCCTCCTGGCGTGTCACGCGCACCGCAGCACCCAGGAACTGCTCCTGGCGGAGGGCACTCCACAGCTTGGGGTCGCGCATGGCGGCGTTGGTCAGATCCTCGGCCAGTGCCTGGGGAAGGGCCGAGGCCATGGCCTGAACCAGCTGAGCGTCCTCCGCGGGTTCGACCACCAACTGCCGGCTGTCTGGCCACAGACGGGTCAGCTCCCTCATGAGGTCGGAAGGGGCGAAGACGACCAGGCGCCGCGCCCCATCCGCAGGCTCAGTCTCGCCATCGGGCGCGCTGAGGAGCCGCAGGCACCGCAGCTCTGGAGTGCGCGAGAGCCAATGGGGGATGGAAGGTGCCTCTCCCGTGGCTCCGCATAGGAGCAGAGGAGACGTCTCGTCCCACAGTGCCAACAGGTCGGCATCGCTGGCGACGATGGTAGTTGCCTTGGTTCGCGGGTCCCTCAGGTTGAGGGGCAGGGCCCCGGGGACCGCACTTACGTCGGCCATGAATCCTCCCGTCAGATTGACGTTAGTCCGGTAATCCAGACGCCGAAGCAGCAGAGGGCCAGCCCGAGCAGGCAGAGGAAGGCGCCCATTCCGAAGGCGGTGCGCACCAGTGAGGCCACCGACTCTATCAGGCGCGAGGTGGCGTCTATCACAGGCGCCACACTGTGCTCAGTGACGCCTCGTCGCCCAACCCTGGCTGACTGGGCCACCAACTCCTTCATGCCCTCTCTGTACTCCCTGGTGGTGATTAGCCGGAGACCAGCGATGAGGCAGATTACACCCAGGAGGAAGAGGGTTACGCCCATGGCGAACTGGAGCGTGGTAGCGTCTATCGCGAATGGCATTGGGTGACCGAGGCGGGGCATTCCAGCGCACGCACGAGCTGGCTGAGGTCGAAGGGCTTGGCTAGCAGGAGGCCAACTCCGGCCCGGCGGGCGTCGGCCTCGGCCGCTGCGAGGGTGTGTCTGGATGCGCTGACCAAGACGATGGAGACCCGGGGCAAGTACTGTTTGGCCAGGCGGGCCAACTGCACGCCGTCCCCATCGCCGAGGTGATAGTCGGTAACGATGGCATCGTAGGTCTGGCTAGCGAGGAGTGGCTGCGCTTGCTCGGCGCTGCCGGCCACGTCGACAAGGCAAGCGGGCCAGTGCTCCTCCAGGCCGCAACGTAGGAAGTGCAGGATACTGGGCTGGTCGTCAACCAGGAGAATGCGCTGTGGGGCCATGAGTGCAGCCAACCCTCGGGCGATGATGTGGGTGCCAGGCGGCGTCACCCGAGGGCTACTGCAATTCGTATGCCAGGCAGAGGTCAGTACTGGGTGGTCATCCGGCGACAGAGCTCGTCTTCGGTGATGCCCAGGGCCCGGGCCGCTGCGGCGCGATCGCCGCCACAGCGCTCCATGGCTTCCGCAATGAGCCGCCGCTCCACGTCCCACAGCGAGCCAGCTAGAGGCTCGCTCTTGCCTGAGCTGCTGCGGTCTCTCCTAGTTGCAGCGAGGCTGAGCCTGGTTACCTCCGGCGGTAGATGCTCCAGGCCTATCTCATCGCCCTCAGCCAGGATCACGGCTCGCTCTATCACGTTGCGAAGCTCGCGGATGTTGCCAGGCCAGGAGTGCGCCTCCAGGCAGGCGAGCGCCTCCGGCGTGAGCCCCTGCACGAAGCGGCCTGTCTGTCGGTTGAAGTAGTCAATGTAGGCGGCGGCGATATCGGGGATGTCTTCCACGCGCTCGCGGAGGGGCGGCAGGACGATGGTGAACACGGCCAGCCGATAGTACAGATCCTCTCGAAAGGTCCGCTGTTCGATCATAGCCTTGAGGTCCCGATTGGAGGCAGCGATGATGCGGACATCGACGTTGATGTCGCTTGTCGCGCCCAGGCGCCGGACCGTCCTGTCCTCGAGAACTCGCAGAAGCTTGACTTGCATGTCGGGCTTCATGGCGCTGATCTCATCGAGGAACAAGGTGCCCCCGTGGGCCTGTTCGATGAGGCCCTTGCGCGCGGTGGCATTGGTGAACGCGCCCCTGACGCTACCGAAAAGCTCGCTCTCCAAGAGATTCTCCGGGATGGCGGCGCAGTTGATGGGCACGAAGGGCTTACCGGCCCGTGGGCTTCGTGCGTGGATAAGGTTGGCTATGCGCTCCTTTCCGGTCCCGTTCTCGCCACAGATGAGAACGCTGGTCGACGTAGGGGCTACCCGCTCGACCATGTCCAGAATGCGGATCATGGGCCGGGTCTTGCCCGTGACGAAGGGATGGGCGGAGTCGGAGGGACTGGATCGCAATCGCTCCACCTCTCTCTGCAACTGGGTGTTGCGGAGCAGGTGGGCAATGGTGCGCTTCAAGGTGGGCAGATCCGGGGGCTTGGAGATGAAGTCGCAGGCGCGCAGCTTCATCGCCTGAACCGCTTCCTGCACGCTACCGTGGGCGGTGAGGAATATCACCGGCAGGTCGGGGTCGTGAGCCATGATCTCCGGGAGCAGCTCCATGCCGGAGCGATCCGGGAGGCGCAGGTCCAGAATCACCAGATCCACTGGCAGCTGGTTCAGGCGGTCAAGGGCTTCGCCGGCGGTCCCGGCTTCATGCACGTCGTGACCCTCGTCCAGGAGAGCCTGAGACAGGAAGAAGCGGGTGGCTGGCTCGTCCTCCACTATCAGTATGCTACCAGGCATGACTATCCTCGCTCTGTGACGGCGGGCAAGACTACGGTGAAGGTTGTGCCCTGGTTCGGGCTGGTGTCCACCTCTATGCAACCGCCGTGCTCGTCAATGATCCTCTTGGCCACGGATAGGCCTAGCCCGGTGCCCTCCAGCTTCTCACTCACGAACGGCTGGAACAGCTTGGCTCGGATGTTGGGCGGGATGCCGGGGCCATTGTCGCTAATGCTTATACGCACCTGGGAAGTGGGCTGGCCGTTGGACTGCGACAGTGCAGCCTGGACCGATATGCGCACTCGTCCTCCCTCGGGCGCAGCCTCTATGCCGTTCTTCACCAGATTCCCCAGCGCTCTCTCCAGCTGCACCGGATCTCCGTTGATCTGGGGGAGCGAGGCCGGCATGCTGGCGGTAACTTGGACCTTACTGGCCTGGCTGAGAGGGGCATGGGCGCGGATGACCCGGTCCAGGATGTCACTCACGCGGCAGGAGTGCCTCTCGACCTTGCCGGGTCGGATGAGCATCAGTATGTCGTCTACGACCTCCATGACGCGCTCTGTCTCGGCTCGGATGAACTCCATGGAGCGCCGGCGCGGGTCGTCCTGGGGGAACTTCTCGGCCAGATACTGAACCCCGACGTGCACGCCGGTGACGCGGTTGCGTATGTCATGGGCCAGCACGCCTGACACCTGGCCCAGGGTACTGAGCATGGCCAGACGCTGGTATTCGGCGCTGGAGCCACTCTGCTCCGCTGGCTGGCTCAGCACCAGGACCACGCCCGACACTTGGCCGTCCTCCTCCATCGGCGCGGCAGTAACGGAGTACGCCAGATCGCGCCCGTCCTCGCGCCCGACGGTGACAGGTTCGGGTTCGCGGCTCTCGCCCTCGGCTACGGCGTTCACTAGCTGGCTGAGGCGGAAACCATGGCAGGGTACGACCCGATCAATGTGCCGCCCCTCCGGCGCCTCCTGCAGGCCCAAGCTAGCGATGAAAGCGCGGTTGGCGGAAGTCACGTATCCGGCGGCATTCACGGTCACCACCGCATCCGGTATGCTGTCGAGGACGCGCTCGGCGAACTCCGAGAGCCGCCTGATCTCCCGCTGCATGAGTCTCTGCTCCGTCACATCTCGGACTACACAGAGGCGAACCGGTCCGGCATCGGTTTCTACCATTCGGCTGCGAATGCTGACGGTGGCCACAGTCCCGTCGCGGTGGACCAGGGGCACGTCAGGCAGCGCGCCGCCAGCCTCGTCCTCCAGGAACGCTTGGCGCAGCAGGCGCCGGTGTCGCGACGGGACCAACTGCTGAAACCGCATGCCCACGAGCTCGCCGGGCCCGTACCCGGTGAGGGCGTATGCCCGAGGGTTGGCATCCAGGATTCCCAGCTGCCCCGCGTCGAGCACGAACATGGCGTCCTCGGACTGCTCGATGAGGGCAGCATGTATTCCTTGGGCCTGGCTGCCCGGTCCTCGCTCCTCTCGGACCCTCCGCCGTAGGGCCAGATTGGAAGCACCGAGAATGAGGGAGGTTCCGCCCGTGGCCGCCAGGGCCACTACCAACCCCACGACGGTGTCGCTCGGGCCGGCGCGCTCCACACCCGCGGGTGACATGCCCAACCAGCGCCGACGCAGGCTCTCGAGCAGGCCGTTGGCGGTGACCTGGCCTATCCAGCGGCTTACGATGCCGGGGGCTGCCCGATCGCCCGGGCGCCAAGCCAGCACGTAGTCTATGGTGGCGATCGGATCGCCGACGATAGCTAACTGGCTTCCTAGGCCGAGCTGACGGACGCTCGCTGCGCCCACAAGCTCGTCGACGGCACAGGCCACGACACCACCGTCCAGAGCCCGGGTCAGGCAATCGGCCACTGACGTGGTGCCAACGGGCTCTGCCCCTAGCCGGAGCAGGGCGTGGGTTAGCCCCTCAGGGCCGGACCAGGCTACCCTCTGGCCCTGAAGGGCCTGGGGAGGCAGCGGGGGTGCCGGGGCAAGCAGCGAAGCCGGGTGGCTGAGCAAGGGGCCCGAAGTGCCCAGGCCGGAAGCCGGGCTGCCGCGCGTGATGGCGAGGAGGGCGAGATCAGCGGCACCAGCGTTTACGGCGGCCACGGCATCTCTCTCCGAGACTGCTGTGGGGAGCCAGGAACGCTCTCCCAGAGGCGCCTGACGGAAGAGGTCGTCCAGGAGACCAGCGGGCTTACCCTCAGCCTGGTAGAATAGAGGCACAGCCTGTAGCCCGACAGCGACGGTGAGCGGATTGTGCCCCCAGTTGGGGTCGCCGACGGGGGCGACCATGACGCTATTGCCCTGGGCCAGGTAGCCTAAGCCCAGCAGCGCCAGCACGAGCAGGACAGTGCCAGAAGCGAGTAAGCCCCTCGCCATGGAGCGGTTCAGAACGCCTGGGCGTGCTCCGGCGGCACCCAGAGAGGCCGCCAGGCTCGCGTCCTGAGCGCGGACCGTACCCTCGCCGGAGGAATGCCGACGGCGTCCCGGTATTTCGCCACCGTGCGCCGGGCGATGTCGTAGCCACGCTGCTGCAGCAGGTCGGCTATCCTCTGATCGCTGAGAGGCTCGCTCTCCTGGAGCACTATCTCCTCGATGACGCACTTCACCGCCAGGGAACCGTCAAACATATCCGACAGGGGGATGATACGGCCGTTGGGGAGCATGATACTCTTGTTGGCCACCGCCCTGCCTACCGTGGACTCGTGTACCCCGACTATATCCGCCAGTTCCGAGCGCGTCAATGGCTTCAGGTACCGATAGCCCTTCTCCAGGAAGTCCTCCTGAAGGTCTACCAAGACGAGGGCGATGCGCTCCAGCGTCTGCCATCGCTGACGGACGCAGTTGATGAACAGCCTGGCCTGGGCCAGGTGTTCTCGCAGGTGCTCGGCTTCGCCAAAGGTGGCCCGGCAATTCCCGGCCCGAAGGTCGCGAGCCATCTGCTGGTACAGTCCATTCACCCGAAGTCTGTACTTGCGGCTATCGGGTATCTCGATCTCGTAGGTTCCATCGGAGGGCCTGCGACGGACGATGATATCAGGCCGCACGGCTGTCGAGTCGTGGCGCGGTCCCGGACCGCTCCAGTTGGCATTGGCGGGGAAGGGATTCAGGTTGCGGCCGATGAACTCGATAGCCTCCGAGATCTCTGACTCGCTGTACTTAAGCTGCCGGGCGATGGCGTCCAGGCTGAGACGTGAAAGGGAATCCCAGCACTCAGAGATCATTCGGCGAGCTTTGGCGGCATGCCCGTTCGGGTTCTCCAGCTGGGCCAGCTGGATCAGTAGGCACTCCTGGACGGACCGGGCGCCCACCCCGGGCGGGTCGAGTGACTGGATCTTGGCCAGGACTCGCTCCACCAGGTCGGTGTCGCAGCCGAGGTGATGGGCAGTTTCCTCCAGGGAGAGGGTAAAGTACCCGCGCTCGTCCAGCGAGTCTATGATGAAAGTGGCTACCTCTTCCTCGCCGGGCTCCAACAGGGGCGCCACCTGGAGCTGCAGATGGTCCGCCAAAGTGGTCTCGGCGGCGACCAGGGCGAGGGGGTCGAAATCCTCCTCTTCCCCGATGGGGACATTGCGCGTCTGCCAGCGCGAGTCCTCATTCCACCACCCCTCGTCATCGCGCCGGATGGTGGCATTACGGCCGTGAGCAGTGCAGAGAGGGCAGGTCCCGTTGGCGAGGGGAGAGCCACAGCGAGGGCAGACGATGGGAGATGGCATCTCCAGGGCGGGGTTCTCTGCCAGCGCCTCGCTCACCGCCTGCTCCAACTCAGCCGCCGACATCTGTAGCAGGGTGTTGGCGATGATCGCCTGGGGCGTGATGGAGGGCTGAACATCCACCGTCGTCTGAAAGTACATTGACGCCTCCGGACTTACTGCACGCTGCACTCGCGCTACGCAATGACATAATCGGGTCGCGCGAGACAGTATTGCAGGATCCGTGCCAACGTCAACCGCTTCGGCGACGGAGGACGGCGGTACTTGCAGCTAGGTCAGGGTAAGGGCCAGAACCGCCAGCAGGGCAAACATGGCAGCCGCGGTCAGGCCGATCCTCTTCAGGTCGGTAATGACGTAGTGATACTCCTGACGCAGATCGGCGGAGGACGGCTGGCTCGTCCCGCCTGAGTCCGGCGGGCTATGAGATGGGGCCGGACCCGCGGGGCGCCGGGAACGAGGCGCGGGTGGACGTCGCTGCCGGTGAGTCTTCCTTCTGGCCAATGGAACTCCTCGGTGCTCACTGAGCCAGCTCCGCCACGATCACGATCCGATGGCTATCCACTAGGTAGGGGTAGCAGCTGATCAGCGTGGCGACCGGCTCTTGGGTGGGCTCCAGGACCGATAGGTCCGTGGGCTCGACGATGAGCTTGCGTTTCACCACGTAGGTGAACGGCTCACCATCAGAGTATATCGTGATCCGGTCGCCTTCGGCCAGCCGGTCCAGGTGGCGAAAGACTTCTCCGTAGATGTCGTTGTGGCCCGAGAGTACCATGTTTCCGGGCTGGCCCGGCCCGGCGGTTCCCAGACGGTGGCCGACTCCCATCTTCAGCTGCTCGGGGCCGTCGCCGGCAACGACGGGGGCATCCACCCCGAGCTTGTCAATGACTATCCGAGAGGGTCGGCCCGGTCCCGGTGTCGGGAGGACCATGCCAGGGACGGGCTTGATGAGAGAGCGGAGATGAGCGGGGACTTCAGCTGAGCTGGGGGCGGCATGCCCGCCGGGCAGCACGCCGGACCCCATTGACGCCAGCGCGTTCGCGGCGTTCTCGGCTGCGGACAGGGGCTGGGGCTCAGCGAGTGCCCGCCACTCCGCCACGGCTCGAATGCCCCACCACGCCAGCCCGGCGATGGCGGTCAGCTCCACCAGTAGGAGGACCAGATTGCCCAACCTGCCCGCGGTGATGCGCCGGCTCCGCCTGTTCAGGGGCCTGGCCTGGAGCGGCCGAAAGGGCGTCGTGGGCGACGTGTGCCGGATCGGGGACGACCCGGTCGAGCCAGCGACGCCTCCTGCCCATCGGCGCGCGGTCATCGGCCGACCTCGGTCTGTCCGGTGCCCCAGATACGGCGCAGTCGGCCCTGGATGAGGGCAGCGAGCGCGGTGTACTCCGGGCTTCTACCGGCACGCAGGGTGGCGACATAGACTGCCACCCCGGCTAGCCCGGGCACCAGGACGGAGGTGATCTCGCCCGCTAGAGACAGGGGAACCAAGTGCTCCGTCGCTCGCAAAGCGGCAGCCATGGCCAGCGCCGCCAGCGCTGATCCCAGGCCAGCCTGTGCTGCAGCCCTTCCCAGGCCATGGCCCCGAAGAGGAGCGATCCTGTGGTGTGTCAACCAAGCCATAAGCCCGGCGTGGGTGACCCACTGGCAGGAGTTGGCCAGCACCAGGCCGAGCATCCCCATGTCTCGCATAGTGGCGAGAGCGACTGCAAGATAGATGCCGACTGCGGCCACCCCCACCGCGGCCGGTCGCCAGGTGTCGCCCCTGGCATAGAAGGCCAGTATGAAGACCTGGTCCACTGCCGCCGCCGGCAGCCCCAGCAGATAGAGGCCCAGGGCCCCGTGGACGGCGGCGGCGTCGCGGGGAGTGAAGCTGCCGTGCTCGAACAGCAGCCGGATGACAGGGAGCCCCAGGGCCGCCAGCGCGGCCGTGGCAGGCAACATAAGGATCACCACGAGCCGCAGGGCGAAGGAAAGAGTGGCGGCGAACGGCGCCCGGCCGTCGGCTAGAGCTGCCAGGCGAGAGAGCTCGGGCAGGCTGGCGACCGACACGGCCATGGCGACCAGCCCCAGGGGGAACTGGATGAGCGTAGTAGCATTGGCCATCCAGGCCACCGACTGATCGCCGGTGCGCGAAGCCAGATTGGTGTCAATCACTACCTGAGCCTGGCCCACCAGCAAGCTTCCCAGCACCGGCAGTGCCAGGATCGCGATTCGCTTCAGGGCCGGGTGATAGAGGCAGCGGGTGGGCCGGATGCCGGCCCGCCATACGCCAGCCAACTGCAGAGCCAGTTGCGCGGCCGCCCCGACCAGGACTCCTAGCGCCAAGGCCCGGACGTGATACTGTCGGGCCAGCAGAGCTCCACAGCCGATCAGCGACAGGTTGAACAGAGCGGCCATGAAAGAGGGGAAGAGGAATCGCTTGAGCGAGTAGAGGGCAGCAGAAAGCAGCCCAGCCAGGCTGGTGAGCAGGACGGCTGGCAGGACGAGGCGAAGCATCGCGATGATCAGGCTCTGCAGTTCCGGCCCGTATCCAGTGCCCATGATCTGCGTGACTGCCGGGGCGGCGAGCTCCAGCGCCACCACGCAGATGCCCACCATCACGGTGAGGGCCGCGGATAGCGAAGTGAGGACTCGTCGAAACTCAAGGCGGTCTCGCTCGGCGTACTCGCTGAGCACGGGCACCAGGGCCGACGCGACGATACCCCCTACCATCAGCTCGTACAGGAGGTTATAGGTCCGGCTGGCCACGCGGAAGGCGCTGACCGGACCCTCGGCCCCGAACAGGTTGGCGATGAAGGTCTCGCGGGCGAGGCCCAGCAAGCGGCTGGAAACGTTGCCCACCGAGAGGAGGGCAGCCGCCCCGGCGATGCCCCTGCGATCCACTGGGGGGAGGGCGGGGGCGGGCTCGGCGCTCATCCGCGGCAGTGTTCCAGAATCCGTTGGAGCAGGCTGCTAGTGGAGCGACCGGGGACAAGCGGCACGAAGCGGATCTCCGCGCCGATGGCGCGAGCGGTGCCTGCCTCAGGCAGAGACGCCAGGTTGTAGTCGCTGCCCTTGACGTAGATGTGCGGACGAATGCGCTCCAGCAGGGCATCGGCGGTGGGGTCGGAGAAGATGACTACACAGTCCACCCACCTGAGGTGGGTGAGCAAGGCGGCCCGGTCCTGCGCCGGCACTAGGGGCCGGCCCCGGCCCTTGAGTGCGGCTGTGGTGGCGTCGTCGTTCACGCCCACGAAGAGAGCCTCGCCCATGGAGCGAGCAGCCTCGAGGTAGAGCACATGACCCAGATGGAGCAAGTCGAAGTGCCCGTTGGTGAGCACAATTGTCTGGCCCGAGGCGCGGAGCGACCGGGCCAGGTCGGCTGCCTCGCCCAAGCTGAGCAGTGGAGCAGGGTTCATAGCCATCGGTTGGCAGCCTCCTCGAGTTCCTCGTAGGAGGGCGTGGCATTGCCCAGGCGCTGGATCACGATACCAGAGCCCAACTGGGCCACCGTGGCAGCGAGGCGAGGGGGCCATCCGGCTACCACTCCGAGCGTCATGATCGCTATGACGGTGTCGCCGGCGCCGACCACGTCGTACACATCGCTGCGGTTGGGCGCCGGGAGATGGTAGTACCCGCCCCTGGCATCGCGTAGGGACATGCCGTCGCCGCCGCGGGTGATGGCGACCACGTCCGCTTCGATGCGGTCCATTATCCTGGCAGTGGCGTCGCGAAATCCGGCCTCGTCGGTGAGGGACTGCCCCAGAGCCCGCGAGGCCTCGTCCCGATTGCACTTCACCAGAGTGACACCCCGGTATCGCCACAGGTTGTCCTGCGCGTCCACGCAGAGGGGCAGGCCGCTCTCGCTGCGGGCGCGCAGGCAGGCGGCCAGGACGGCCTCGCCGACAGTACCACCCTGGTAGTCGGAGATCAGTATGGCCTCCACCTCCGTGGACCGGGCCGTCACCTCCTCGGCCAGCCGATCCAGGACGGGAGCAGGGATGGGGCGGGATTCCAGGTAGTCCACCCTTGCCATCTGTTGCGGGTAGAGTAGGGAGGCGCGGGCGAGGATGCGCTGCTTGACAGTGGTGCGGCGGCCCTGTACTCGCAGCACGCTGCTGGCTTCGACTCCGGCGCTCTCTAGAAGACCTAGCAGCTCACTGCCGGCGTCATCGTCGCCGATGACCGCCACCTGCACCGCCTGGCTCTGCAGGGCACGTATATTGAGGGCGGGGTTGGCGGCGGATCCTGGCAGGGAGAAGGACTCTTCGTGTACCAGCACGGGAACTGGGGCCTCGCGAGAGAGCCGGCTGGCACAACCAATGACGTAACGGTCCAGCACCACGTCTCCGACGACCAGAATGCGGTGCCCGGCCGCCTCGCGCAGCCGGGGCAAGACCTCGTCTCGCGTAGCCAGCCCCACTATCTCACCCTCCACCCCGGTGCCGGCATGTTAGCTGAGTGCGTGCGGCCTCGGCAAGGACCCGGAGGAGAAAGACCGGTAGGGCCAGCATCCTTCGCCAACGCCAGGGCTGGCGATAGAGACGGTAGAGCCATTCCAGTCCCCAGCGCCGCATCCAAACCGGTGCCCGAGGCACCACTCCAGCGATGAAGTCGAAGGCACCCCCCACCCCCATTGCCAGACGCGCTGGCAGTCGGTCCAGGTTGCGGGCAATCCACTTCTCCTCGGCGGGGACGCCGTAGGCTACCAGGAGAAGGTCGGGGCGCGCCTCCGCCAATCGAGCCAGAATGGCGTCCTGCTCCTCGAGCGCTGGCGAACCGGAGTAGCAGCCCGCCACACGCAGCGCGGGAAGGCGTGAGCGGAGGACTGTGGCACAGAGCTCCGCCACGCCCGGGGCGGCTCCCAGGAAGTAGACGCTCCACCCACGCTCAGCAGCCAGTTGGCATAGGCGCGGTACTAGATCCACTCCGGTGACTCGCCCTGGCAACGGCCGGCCCAGTAGGCGTCCGGCCAGGAGAAGGCCCACACCATCCGGAACCACCAGTTCGGCGGAGTCTATAGCGCTCGCCAGATCGGCGTCCCGCAGGGCTTGAAGCAGCATCTCGGGGTTCAGGGTAACGATCTGTCTGGCCCCAGCTCCGCCGAAGATGGCTGCTGCCCGCTCCAGGACGTCTCGGTAGGTCACTGCGTCTACCCTGACCCCGAGGACGCGAAGGCTGCCCGGCGGTGCGTCAACGGTGAACGATAGCATCGGCCCGCTCCAATACGTCCTGGACCTGGATGGAACGGAGGCAGTCTCGGGTGGGGCAACCATGTCGGCGGCCCACGGAGTGTCCCACATAGAGGCACGGACCGCGCCAAGGGCAGACCCCCTGCAACACGGACACCGGAGCAGCTCCGGGCATAGGGGGACGCCAGGGACCCCATGCCCGCGCGTCGGTGGGGCCGAAGAGCGCCAGAACAGGGGCCCCGGCAGCGGTGGCCAGATGCATTACCCCGCTGTCACCGCCCAGGAACAGCGCACTTCGGCTCAGAATGGCGGCCAGAGTGGGGATGTCGGTGCGCCGGGAGAGATCAAGCGAGGGCTCGCTCATGAGCGCTCGTACCGACTCGACATCGTCTCGGGGCCCGCCGACCAGCACAACTGCTAGGCCGAGGTGGCTGGACAGCTCGTCCGCGACCGCAGCGAAACGCTCGGGAAACCATCGGCGTGCCGGGCTGTAGTCGCCCGATCCGGGGTGAATGGTCACGTAGCGGTAGCCCTTGATTGGCGCCAAGAGCGCGTCCGCCCGCTCGCTTGCGTCCTGGGGGAGCTGCAACTGGAGCGAATGGTCGCTGCAGGAAGCGCCCACGGCCGCGGCCAACTGGAGCCCGTACTCAACTTCGTGTAACGCTGCAAAGCCCCGATCCTCGACCCGGACATCGAGGAACCGCCCGCGGCCGTTGTCCAGGCCGACGCTCCGAGCTCCGGCGACGGCTGCCACCAGAACGCGCCACTTGAGCGCCCCCACTGTGCTCGAGAGGTGATGCATGAGCAGAAGACAGTCGTAGTCCGCCCGGCTAAGGCCCCGGGCCAGCGCTGCTACGCGTTGCCACGTGCGCGGGCGAACCCAGGCGGCGGGAGAGTCGAGGAGATGGCGATCTGCTTCGATGATGTGAGCCACGCCGGGCAGGTTGCCCAACACCACAGCTCCGGCCGGGGAGGTGAGCACGTCCACCCGAGCCTGAGGGTAGGTCTCGCGCAGTGCCCGGAGGGCTGGCGTGGCGGTCAGTGCGTCGCCCAGATCGGCGAGCTTCACCACCAGGATGCGCTCAGGAGGGGCGCTCATTGAGGTCCTCCATGGTGCGGAGTGCCTGGCCTGCTGCGGCCCTCCAGGTGAACTGGCGGGCGCGGGCACGACCCCGCTGGCGCAGGTCCTGCACCAACTCCGGCTCCTGGCACACTCTTCGCATAGCAGAAGCGATGTCCTCCGGGGAGAGGGGATCCACGAGAAGGCCAGCGTCGCCGACTACCTCCGGAAGGGAGGAGGTGGCAGAGGCTATGACCGGAGTACCACAGGCCATGGCCTCGAGCACAGGAATGCCAAAGCCCTCGTAGAGCGAGGGCAGCATGAGCGCTGTGGCTCCGCTCATGAGCGCGGGAAGGTCTTCCTCTGCCACTGGCCCCAGCAGGCGCACGCGGGGGGCCGCCGACCGGGCGCGTCGCAGGATAGGCTCGCTCATCCAGCCTGGTCTGCCAGCCAGGACGAGGGTAGGCGCCTGGCCCACCTGGGCGTGAGCTGCCAGCAGGCGGAGGAGGTTTTTGCGGGGGTGGAGGGTGCCCACGAAGAGCAGGTACTGCGATGGCAGGCGGTGGCGAGCGGTGACCCGGGCAACCTTTTGTGCGGGCTGGGGAAAGAAAGCCTCCGAGACACCGGGGTAGACCACCGTGACACGCTGCGATGGCACACCCAAGAGGCTCTGCAGGTCGGCTCGGGTAGCGCAGGAGTCCGCCAGGATGGCGGAGGCGACGCGCACGTTCCACATGGTGCTGAGGCGCAGGTAGAGCCGCTGGCGCCCAGGGTGGCAGTGGGGAAAGCGGAGGAAACCCAGGTCGTGTATGGTCACGGTGGCGAGCGGTGGTCGCACAAGAGGAAGGACATGCGCTGGCACGAAAAGGACGTCGGGAGCATGCCGGGCCATCTCGACGGAGAGCCGGATGTGAGTCCAAAGCCGGGGAAAGGGCAGGTCACGCCACTCAACGTGGGGACGCACGGACCAGAAAGGGCGCGGCGTCCCGTTAGCATAAAGCCGGAAACGATGCCTCTCGCAGTCGATCAGGTGCCGGATCATCTCGACGGAGTAACGTCCCACGCCGGCCAGGGACAGATCGGCGCGGGAGGCGTCTAGGCCAAGGAGCATGGTCGCCTCAGCGGTCGGAGATCCCGTGCCAGATAGCCTGAATGAACCCGAGGAACCCGGTGAGGGCAAGCAAAGCGGGCCAGAGCATTCGAAGTTGAGCGATCGGGTCCAGAGACAGAAGGCCCAGCCCATAGAGGAGGCCGGTGGTGCCGCTGAGAAGGGTCCCTAGCGCAGGAACCAGCAGGGGCCAGGGAGCATCGGGAGAAGCCACCAGATAGGCAAGGCCGGCGGCCCCGGATACTACGAGGAACAGCGGCCAGAGCTGTGGTAGCTTCTCCCAACCGTAGGCCCCTGCGGTGAAGCCATACAGAACGAGGCCATTGCCCGACGCCAGCAGGCCAAGGAACAGCTGCCACGCCCCGCCTCCACATAGGTAACCGAGCACGAAGCAACCACCGGCCGCGGCGATGAGGAGGGGCCAGAGCTTATCGCCCTCGAACCAGGGCAGTGACAGGCCCTCGGCGGAGAGCCAGAGCCCCAATAGCATCACCACGGAGGCCGGAGCGATAGCGCTTTCCGATCTCATGGCCGGCTGCCGCCTGGCGACCGGGTTCCGGTCTCGTAGGCGGCGATCTGCTCGATCCGGCGCCTGTGGTTCGGCCCCTGCGAGAACTCGGTTTCCAGGAATACCCGAGCCACGTCTCGTGCCAGGCCCGTGCCCACGACCCGCTGGCCGAGGCACAGGACGTTGGCGTCGTTGTGCTCGCGGCTCATGCGGGCGGAGTAGCACTCGTGGCAGAGTGCAGCCCGGATGCCGGTCACCTTGTTTGCGGCTATACTCATCCCCAGCCCCGTGCCGCACACCAGTATGGCCCGATGGTAACGACCGTCGGCCACCCCCTCGGCGGCCGCGCGCGCGAAGTCGGGGTAGTCCACAGAACAGCTACCATCGGCCCCCAGGTCCACGGCCTCGTGACCGAGGGAAGCCACATAGTCTACCAGGTCAGCCTTGAGGGCTGCCCCGGCGTGGTCCGAAGCCAACGCTACTCTCACTGAACAAGCCTCATGGATGGTCGGACTGGTGGAGGGAATCCAGTGCCCGGCGAATCGCTTCGGGGGCGATGGCTCCCTCCCTGATGACCTCGATTTCCTTCCCTACCACCCGTACTACCGTGGAGGGAAGCCCCCCTCCTAGGCTGCCGCCGTCGAGGATGTAGGGCACTGACGTGCCTAGAGCGCGAAAGGCGTCCTCAACGGAGGCCGCCGGCGGCTCGCCAGACCGGTTGGCGCTGGTGACGGCCAGCACTCCCCCGGACCGCTCGATGACGCTCTCGGCCAGGGGGCAGGCCGGCCAGCGCACTCCCACGGTCCCCGTGCCCGCCGTAACCTCCTGCGGGAGCCCGGGCACAGCGGGTACCACCAAAGTCAGAGCTCCGGGCCAGAAAGTGCGGGCCAACTTGTCGACCTCGAACGTCCATTCGGTTGCCAATGCCCTGGCGGCCTCGATGTCGGACACAAGCAGCGGAATGGGGCGACCCTCGGGGCGGCCCTTGACTCGGTACAGCCGGGCTACTGGATCCGGTGCCACCTGAGCGGCAACACCGTAGACGGTATCGGTCGGAATGATGCACAACTCGCCTCGTGCGAGCGCCTGCACGACCAGCTGCAGGCTGTCCTCTGAAGGCGGCAGCACGACTGCCACGGCGTTCAACCTGGCACCCTCAGCCGCAAGACTCGCTCCCGTCCCCACTGGTCCGGGATCACGGCCACGTCGGTGCCGGGCAACAGCGCGTGCGCTGCCTGTGTGGCCGCCCGTCCCTGGTCGCTGCCGATCTCCAGCAAAGCCAAGCCGTTCGGCTGGAGATGGTCGGCTAGCTGAGCCAGAAGCCGCCGCACGACGCTCAGCCCATCAGAGCCCCCGTCCAGGGCTTGGCGGGGCTCGTGACGGACCACATCGGCAGAGGCGCCGGTCAGGTCTTCGCTGGAGACGTACGGGAGATTGGCCACAACCACAGCAAATCGGGAGCTGATGGCGCTCAGCAGGTCGCAGTTCACCAGTGACACTCGGCTCTCTAGACCTAGGGCTTGCACGTTGCGTGCCGCGACCCGTAGGGCCGCCAACGAGATGTCGGTTCCCACTGCCCTGAGCTCCGGCAGGGCATGAGCCAGAGCTAGGGCTACCGCGCCCGATCCGGTGCCGACGTCTGCCAACCAGGGCTGCGGTGCCCCCTGTAGGGCAGCCATCGCTTCCCCGACCAGCAGCTCTGTCTCAGGGCGAGGCACCAGCACGTCGGGCGTCACCTCGAGCTGGATGCCGTGGAAGAAAGCTCGGCCGGTAAGGTACTCCAGCGGCACTCCCCGGAGGCGGCGCTCGACGAGTAGCAGGTAGCGCTCAGCCTCGGCCTGTTGAGGGCACTCTTCGGGGCGAGCGTAGAGCCAGGCACGGGGATGGCCGACGGCGTGGGCCAGTAGAACCTCCGCCTCCAGGCGGGCCTGGCTCTCTGGCTGAGCTCGCGCCAAGCGGCGGGCGCCGCTCCGGAGGAGCTCTGCTATGCTCAGGCCGCAGCCGACTGCCCGGACGCGATCTCTTTGAGGCGCTGCTCCTCCTCCCGCTCCAACAGAGCGTCCACGAACTCGTCCAGGTCTCCGTCGAGGAAGTAGGTGAGTCGGTGGCTGGTCATTCCCAACCGGTGGTCGGTGACCCGGCTCTGAGGGAAGTTGTAGGTCCTGATCTTCTCGCTGCGCTCGGCGGTTCCTACCTGAGCCCGTCGCTCGGCGTCGACGGCGCTGGACCGCTTCTCTTCCTCCGCGGCATAGAGCCGAGAGCGGAGGACAGCGAGGGCTCTGGCTCGGTTCTGGGCTTGTGAGCGTTCGCTCTGGCAAGCCACCACCATGCCCGTCGGCTTGTGGATCAGGCGTACCGCGGTAGCGTTCTTCTGCATGTGCTGCCCACCCGGACCCGAGGAGCGGTACACTTCCATCTCGATGTCGTCGGGGTCCAGGTCGAGCTCGATCTCTTCTAGCTCGGGAAGCACCGCCACAGTGGCGGTGGATGTGTGTATGCGGCCGCTAGACTCAGTGCGGGGGATGCGCTGAACTCGGTGGACACCGCTCTCGTACTTGAGGCGCGAGTAGGCACCCTTGCCGCGGATGGTGAGGACGATCTCCCGGTAGCCACCGATACCGATCTCGTTAGCGCTGACGATTTCGCTCTCCCAGCCCCGCTCTTCAGCGTAGCGCATATACATGCGAGCCAGATCAGCTGCGAACAGGGCCGCCTCATCGCCCCCGGTACCAGCGCGGATCTCTAGGATCACGTCCTTCTCGTCCAACGGATTGGGCGGGAGGAGCATCACCTGGAGCTGCCGCTCCAGCCGTTTGCGAGTCGCCTCGAGGTCCTCGACTTCAGCCTCTGCCAAAGCTCGCATCTCAGGATCCTCGTCCTCAAGCATCTGCTCTGCCTGGGCCAGCTGAGCTTCCACTTCAAGGAGCCGCCGGTAGCTGCCCACGATTGGCTCGAGTTCGGCTCGCTCCTGGGCCAGCTCCCTAACCGCCGTCGGGTCGGTGGCGACTGTAGGGTCTGCCAAGCGTGCCTCTATCTGATTGAAGCGGCGCTCGATCGCCGCCAGCTTGTCTAACATGCTATGCCGATCCAATGCTCAAGTTGAGGCTCATCTACTCAATATAGCGTCCCGCAGAGGCACCGGCAAAACGTGGGGCTCAGTTGGGAATGAGAGTGGGCAGGCGGCAGTCGCACGGGGTGGAGCCGGGCAGCGATTCCCTCATGGGCTCCCAGGGCAGGCCCTTCGCCCGGCTCGAGGGCAAGGCGGTGCGGTTGTGCTGCCCCTTGAGGAGCAAGCGTCCCCGGGCGCAGCGGGCAGGCGGAGGCATAGCGCGCGTGGGCGTGCGCACTGCTCGGAGGGAAGGTGCACCTAGGCGCGATCAACATGTGGGGCACGCGCGCGTGGGCGTGCGCACTCCTCCAGGGAGAGCGCAGCGGCAACGCAGCCGGGGCTTGCTCTCGCAGTCTGAGCGCATCGAAGGACCTGAGCGGGGGCGGCCATCTCGCGGCCCGCCTCCCAGGCACCGAGGTGTCACGGCAAGACGCCCCAAGAAAGGCTCTGCTGCTCGGCCTCGCGGGCATGCGCTCGAGGCGAGGGGGCAGGCGAGGAGGTGAGCTGGGTTCGACGCCGCTAACAGGCTGCTCTCAGAGATCTCGGAGGGTGTCCGATCCTGCCAGATGGACGTGCTCCATAATAGAGCCACCGATGAACTCGCGCAGTAGCGAGTTGTCGGGCACGGCGCTGGCCTCGGCGGGGAGGAAGAGGGCCAGCATGTCCAGCAGCCGGCGCACCTCCAAGGCAGCCGGCGAATCGTGGTCGTAAGGCAGAAGCAGGGGCTCGGCCAGAGGCTTGAGCACGGCTATTTCGTACGGCAGGGCAGAGTTGAAGAAGACGTCGGCCTGCTCCTGGTAGGGGAAGATGAAGCGCCTCTCCCCTCGGCGAACGGACTGCCAGCGCAATACGGTGGACTCGGCGGTATGGCCCCGGGTCCTGGCATCCCGAACTAGCCTTCGCAGCAGCCGGGCGTCCGAGGTAGGCACGTAGTGGTGGTGGTCTAGGTTCAGCTGAGTAAGGCAGGACACGTACACCCGGTAGAGGGCCTCTCGGGGTGCTTGGGGCAAGAGTCCGGGGTTCAGGCCGTGCAGACCCTCGACGATAAGCACCGTTCCCTTGGGCAAGGCTACCTCGCGGCCGGGGACTCGAATGCCCGTCACGAAGTCGTACCGGGGCATTCGGACTCGCTCTCCGGCCAGGAGCTTCAGCATGTCCCGCTGGAACAGGTCGTGGTCCACCGCATCGAAGGCCTCGAAGTCGAACGTTCCGTCTTCGCTCAGAGGGGTGGCGCTGCGCTCGACGAAGTAGTCGTCCATGGCGACGGCGAAGGATTGGATACCGCTTGCGGCCAGCTGGATCCCTAGTCGCTTAGCCCAGGTCGTCTTGCCCGAGGAGGTAGGGCCAGCGACAAACACAATGCGCACGTCTTCGAGCGACGAGATGGTCTCGGCGATAGTGGCAATGCGCCGCTCATGGAGGGCCTCGGCCACCAAGACCAGCTCCCGGAAGCGACGGCGCTCGATGGCCAGGTTGAGCGAGCCGGCATCCTCTGCGCCGATGGCCCGGAGCCAGCGGGAGGCTACACGGAACTGAGCCGTCAGCTTGGGGAAGTGCGTGTCCTCCGGGAAGCGCTCCGGGTCTTCCATTAGGGGAAACAGCAGAAGGAAGCCGTCGTCCTCTTTCTGCAAGCGGAATCGGCTCAGGTATCCGGTTCGAGGGACGAGCGTGCCCAGGAACGCCCCATAGGCACCATCCACTTCGTGAACTTCCACCGTGGCGGCATGGTAAGTTCGGAGAAGCCCCGCAGTATCGGCGTAGCCCAGGCGGTCGAAAAGGGCGATGGCCTCGGCGAGCGGTACGGCTCTCGACACAATGGGAAGATCGGCCCGGACGAGCCTACGGGTCTCCTCTTCCAGGGCGCGCAGTTCGGCGGCCGTCAGGGGCTCTCGTCCCCTCACGGTGCAGTAGAACCCGTTGGCGGTGACGGAGTGGTCCACGTTGAGGCGGGTGCCCGGAAACAGGTGTTCAGCGGCAGCTACCAGGGTCAGCGTGAGCGAGCGCTTGTACACTCGCATTCCGTAGGGCGTAGTCAGGTCAAGAGGAGTCACGTGGGCGTCGCTTGAGGGGACGAAGCTCAGGCTGCGGAGCTGGTCGCCAAGCAGGACGGCGGTGAAGGTTCGCTCGGCGGCCTCTGTCTGCGCCTGCCAGGCTAGGACGTACTCCTCCAGAGTAGCATCCTTCGGGCCCGCCATGACGCTGCCGTCCGGGAACGTGAGCCGGATGTCGTCGCGGGGCAGAGATGGCCGGACCAGGCTGGTAGCAGTCATGTCGATGGGCACGAACCGGCTAGACGCGACAGAGGAACGGAATGGATGAGTGCAGCCCGAACCTACGTCCCCCGACCGTTGCTGTCATGCTCCCTGCCCTTGCCCCCGAGGCGGCGGCTCATCCAGCGGCTACAGCGGCGAGCTCACGCCTCTCGGCGCCGGCGTAGTCCAGGAGCCTCTCCAACTGCTCTCGTTCCAGCTTGGCGACCCCAATGACGCTGTCCGCGGCGCCGTAGTACACGTACATACCAGACTCGCAGTCGGCCTGGCCACAGCTGAAGACCACGTTGGGTACGTCTCCGTACAGCTCCCAACCCTCAACCGGTTCGAGAATGGGGTCATCCTGGTGCGCCAATACCCGGCTGGGGTCCTCAAGATCCAGCACCGCAATACCCAGCCTGTAAACCCGGCGCTCATCCACCCCGTGGTAGATCAGCACCCACCCCTGCTCGGTGTAGATGGGGGCGCCGGCGGCGCCTATCCGCCAGGCGTCCCACTTGACGGGGCGGGTACGGATGATGATCTGATGGTCCTCCCAGTGCAGGAGGTCGTCGGAGTAGGCCAGCCATATGTGAGGAGGCCG